>CAYONH010000005.1:11943-24915 GCA_964405275.1 uncultured Candidatus Bathyarchaeia archaeon
CAAGGCCACCTTCTACCATGACGGCACCCTCGTCGAGGAGTTCACCTACACCATCCGGACCCAGAGCTACAGGATGCTGTTCAGGCTCTGGGAAGCCCCCCTCTCCATCGATCCCCTGGGATACCCATACGTTGAACTGGTAGACATAGAGGCAGCTGAAACCGGCTTCTGGTACATCGAAGACAGTCTTGGAACCGTCTACGTGGATGAGACCTATCCGGGGAGTTCTAGGAAAAAGGGGGAGATAGGGGATCTGGCCTACAGGAACGAGGCGGGCTCGTTCAACCCCAATTACTACAGCCCCGGCACGTTCACGACACGGTACACGTTCAAGCTCCACCCCCCGCTTGAATACGACGACGATGACGCCCACCTCAACCTGATGCTTGCCCGAGATCACATGGCCTACAAGGAGGTCACCCTGGTCTTCGAGGACGCAGACTACATTGACAAGTTCTACCCCCACCCACCTTACCTGAAGGTCTCACGGGAGGACGGCAGGATAGTCGTCAGCGGCTTCTCGGGTGAGGACGAGCTCCTGGAGGTTGAGATGGTCATGAGCCTCTCAGCCCTCTCAGCCATCGACGGCTTCCCCCAGCGTGTGGAGAACGTGAGGACCAAGACTGTGAACGCCAACCGGAACACATCCCTCCAGTACGGCTTCGTGCTCGCTCTCGCCTACGCGACACCCCTCCTGTCCCTCCTGATGCCCTTCCTCCTCTACGGAGTCTACAACCTCTACGGAAGGGAGAGAGAGTACACCGTGCCCAACTACCTCAGCACGATCCCCAACAGGGAAAGGAAGCCCTGGCTCGTTAACCAGGTGTTCACCAAGGGGGCCTACGACTACGACGACGACGGATTCTACGCCACCCTCCTGGACCTCCACCTCAGGAAGAAGATAGAGATCGAGGACAAGCCCGGGGGGCTCGTGATAAGGCTCCTCGACATCGAGGTGGAGGACGTCTACGAGAGGCGCGTCATAGGTTTCCTCCAGATGCTCGCCGAGGACGATGTCGTGGACACGGACAGGCTCGAGGGCCTGGCTAAGGCCATCAAGGAGGGGGAGGAGACCGGCTTCAACGCCCTCCTCGCACGGAACCGCCTCGTCGACCTCACGACCACGGTGGACCAGAGGGTCACCTCAGAGTTCGTCGTGCAGGGCAGGCAGAGGCTCTACCCGGTCGTCGCGTTCTCGGCCATCCCCCTGGTCCTCTCCATGGCGACCCTCGCGATGGTGCCCTTCGCGAGATCCACGACCCTGGTGGCGTTCGTCTCCTCCTTCGTGCTTATCATCCAGTCGGCCGTCGCCCTGTTCTATCCCCCGGAGCTCTTCGGCAGGTGGAAGGGGGACTCCTACAGGGAGAAGCTGGAGTGGGACGCCTTCACCCGCCACATCTCGGACCTCTCCCAGATCCGCCAGTACGCCCCGGCGGACATCTCCATGTGGGGTGAGTGGCTCGTCCTCGGGACGGCCCTGGGCGTCGGCGACGCCGTGGTCAGGGCGATGAGGGAGCTGGACCTGGACATCCCGGAGATGCGCTATGTCCGGCGGATGCCCATCTACTTCCACCCCCTAGTCGTCGCCAGCGCGCCCTCCAAGGGAAGGGTGAGCTCAGGTGGCTTCAGCGGCGGGGGCTTCGGGGGAGGCGGCGGCTTCGGGGGCGGTGGAGGAGGGGCTAGGTAGGATTAGACTATGATTAGTTTATTTTTATAATTAATCTGTTGGATTAGCACTTCGTAAAGGTTTTCAGGACCAATTTCAGCGATCTACGCATCAGGTTGATAGAAGAAGATCAAGTGTCCATAATCCTTTATTTAAAAGAATCTCAATCGCATAGACGCCTGATGCATCATGACCCCTAGATCTGTGCTGATCGTCGACGATGACGAAGATATACTGGACATTTTCGAAATGACACTATTAGAGGGTGGATACACCGTTGAGACCGCTTTAACGGGGGCGGAGGCATTGGCGAAAGCCAAGGACCTGAAATTCGACGTAGCCATCCTCGATATCGTCCTCCCTGACTTGCGGGGCGATAAACTGGCTCTCAAGCTGAAGAAGGGGGACAGCGATGTCAACATCATCTTCGTCACCGGGTACGCTAACATGCAGGATTGTATCAACTCCCTCAACATAGGCGTGAGCGACATACTGCTCAAGCCGATCGGAGAGGAGGAGCTGCTTCAAGCAGTCGAGAGCGCTCTGCCCGTTGAGCTGGTCGCGTGATCCGCTCAGACCCGGGGGAGGTCGTGAGGTAACCACGGGCGGAGGGGGCGGGGCTGGCTGGGGAGCTTATTAACCAAACGTTACCACTTCTGGTTACCTCTTTCGTAGCTCTGGCTACGGGAGTCTACGCCCTGTACAGGCGCCTCTTCTCCAGGAAGACCTCAGGTACCTGGCTTGTCTTGGTCACGTCTGTCTGGAGCATCAGCTACACTATGGTGATGGTCTCCACGGAGCTCCAGTACAAGAGCTTCTGGTTCCTCTTGAAGGTGGCCTGCGACACCCTCGCATCGATGTCGTTACTCATCTATGTCATGGACTTCCTGGAGACCAATGAACTGGATCTTAAGAGGAAGATTCTACTCTGGCTCTCCCCGCTATTCGCCGTGACCTTCCTGTTCACAAACTATCTCCACCAGATGGTCTTCGCATCTTTGCGGGTCGACCCTCGGAACGTTTATGACCCCATGTTAATCGAGTTCGGCTATGGCTTCTGGGTTCTCGTGGTCAACAACTACGCTATTCTCCTCCTATCGCTTTTTCTCGTCTACAGGGTTTTCCTACACTCCCCCAATCTGTACCGAACCCGAGTAACCACTCTCCTCCTATGTATCTCCCTCCCCTGGATCTCCCAGTTGCTCTTCGAGTTCAGGTTGATGCCCAACAGCTACAACATGACCCCATTCGTTGCGAACTTGGCTGCAGCCATCGTAGCCTTGATCAGCCCTGATCGTCTCTACATCATGGATGTAGTTCCCAACGCCTACCAGTCGATCATCGACGAGCTGTATGACGCGGTGATTGTCATCGACTCCCATAACCGTGTACTCGACATGAACAGCTCCGCGAGGAGCCTGACCAAGCTCGACTCGCCGACGATGTCCACCCAGGAGAGGAGGGAGTTCTGGCCCAGCCTGATCGATGAGTATGGGCTCCATGAGAACGGGGCGGAGGGCCCCACGGAGATCGTCCTCCTCAAAGGGGGCAACCCCCGGACGTTCGATGTCAACGTCTCCACCGTTGAGTCCTTTTCGGGCCGAGTCGACCACAGGATAATCATCCTCCGTGACGTGACTGAGCGCAAGAGGTATCTGGACGGCCTGGAGGCGGAGGTGGAGGAGAGGACGAGGCTGCTCCGAAACGCCGAACGGATGGCAGCAATAGGTGAGACCGCCGCCATGGTAGGGCACGACCTGCGTAACCCCCTCCAGGTCATCGTGGGGAGCCTGAGCTTAATTAAAAGGAGGCTTGGCAGCCTCTCCGAGGAGACCGAGATGCCCCAGGTGGAGCAGATGGGGGACCTTGTCGATAAGGTCTCGCGACAGACGGACTACATGAACAAGATCGTGTCTGACCTCCAGGACTACGCTAAACCCATCGTGCCCGCCTTCGACGACGTCGACCTCGAGGGCCTCATGAACGATATGATGCCCGCCATCGTAGTCCCCGGAAACGTGACCCTCTCAATGGCATTCGACGAGGGGCTTCCCACCGTCTGGGCAGATGGGGGCCTCCTCAGGCGGGTGTTCACGAACCTCGTCACGAACGCCATCCAGGCGATGACCGAGGGAGGCGACCTCAAGATCGAGGGTCACGCTCTGGGCGGCGAAGTCCATATCAGCGTCGAGGACACGGGGGTTGGGATATCCAAGGAGGCCCAGGCCAACCTGTTCAAGCCCCTTATCACTACCAAGCCGAAGGGGATGGGCCTGGGGCTGCCTGTCTGTAAGCGTATGATCGAGGTCCATAAGGGTCGGATCGAGGTTGAGTCCGAGGTAGGGGTCGGCACAACGTTCACGGTTAGGCTGCCCATCGGTGCCGGGGAGAGGACGGTGGAGGTGGCACCCGATGCGGAGAGCCTTGTCCCCCCCGGGAGCAAACTCCAGGTTTAGGCTAGCTGCAGCCCTTCCCTGATATTCCTGTTGGGAGCCGGTGCGACTGTTGCCGCTCTGCTTTTCTTGATGATGTTGCGTGAGGATTAGTTCCCGGGTTATTGGCATCGATACTGAGAAGACATACTTTGTGATGCAAAGTGTTTATATACTGCAAAGTACTTTACGGTGCGCAAGGGAACAGATATGAGCAACAGGATAAACCTCGACGAGATCGAGAGGCGCGCATACCTCTCCTACCACGAGGACGGGCTGATCGACCTGGTCGTAGGCATTGGCCTATTCGTCGTCAGTCTATACGCATACATCGATATGATCTGGCTTGCGGGCAGCATGGTGGTCGTCCTCACGCCCACGTACATGGGCATGAAGCAGAGGTACACCTTCCCCAGGATAGGCCAGGTCACGTTCTCAAAGGGCAGGACGAGGAGGAGCAAAAACTCCATGTACTTCCTAGTATTGGTGAACGTGATCGGGGTCCTCTTGGGGCTCGCCTTCTGGATGGGCTTCTCGGGTGACACTCGCCCTCAGTGGATGCTCCTCATGATTGAGAACTTCCCTATAGTCATCGGGGTAGCGGGAGCAGTCATCTGGGCTGTACTGGGCTACATCACCGAATTGACCCGGTTCTACAGGTACGCAGCTGCAACGCTTGTGGTCATAGGCTCAGCAAACTTCATCCCAACGCCCTTCGTAGCCCACTTGCTACTTCTGAGCGTCATCGTCACTGCATTGGGCTTTCTGCAGTTCCAGAGCTTCAAGAGGAAGTACCCCCTAGTTCAGGAGAACTAATGGAATGAGCGGGGACTTCGATCTCGACGGTATTGAGCGGAGGGCGTACCTCACCTACAACGAGGACGGCCTCCTCGATATCATAACCGGTTTCATGATGGCCTTCATAGGATACTACGTTCTCTCGAAGGTCGACGTCCCCTTCGCCCCCTTCTTGGCGATATTCGGACCGGCGGTCTGGGCCTCCCTCAAGAAGGCGGTGACCGAGCCCAGGATAGGCCAGGTGAAGTTCGGCCCGGGGCGCAGGTCACGCCAGCAGAAGGCGATAATGATCTTCGCAGTGGTCGTGAACGTGCTGATGGTACTCTCGTTCTTCGTGGACACTGGGTCAATACTCGGTCCATGGGGAGCGACCCTGTCAACGTACGGAGTGATACTGGTCGGATCAGGCGTCGTGAGCCTGATACTGTTCACGATCGGGCACTTCAACGAGGTCTCCCGGTTCAAGGGATACGCAGCGATATCGGTGCCAATGTTCGTGGTCAGCCACTTCCTGGCTGATCCAGCTCTCGACCTGTTCGAGAAGCTAGCCCTCGTCTTGATACCCCTGGGCCTTCTGATGATGGCCTACGGGATTGTGACGCTCTGGAGGTTCGTGCGAAAGTACCCGAAGCTGGAGGATGTGGAGATCGATGCCTGAGAGCAGTGCTGATGATCTCCCCTCCGTCGGGGACATCAACAAGATGATCCACGAGCCAGCGAGGCTCCTCCTTATGGCGAATCTCTACGTGGTGGAGAGCGCCGACTTCCTCTTCCTGATGCGTCAGACAGGGATGACCTTCGGCAACCTCTCCTCCCACATGAGCAAGCTGGAGGCCGCGGGTTACCTGGACGTCGAGAAAGAGTTCGTCGGAAAGAAGCCCAACACGAAGCTCAGCCTCACCAGGATGGGGAGGCAGGCCTTCGAGGTCTACCGGAAGAACATGCAGCAGCTGTTCACGGATGTTCCAACGGGGTCCCCCACCGGAGTTTCGGGGGATGGTAATGGTTACTGGAGTTGGTAGAATGAATATTTTGATAGAGACAAATGGTTTGTCGAAGTATTACGGCAAAGGAAAAGCGATTAAGGCCGTCGACGGCCTCGACCTCACGGTCTACGAGGGAGAGACCTTCGGCCTTCTAGGTCCCAACGGGGCGGGCAAGACCACGGTCGTCCGCCTCCTGAACTGCATAATCAAGCCCACGGGTGGCTCCGCTAAGGTTGGGGGATTCGACATCCTCTCCCAGGAGGACGACGTGAAGCGTGTCACCGGGATGCTGGCCGAGTCCCCCGGACTGTACGAGAAGCTGAGCGCCCGGGAGTTCCTTGAGTTCATGGGCTCCCTCTACGACGTCCCAAGTGACGTCCTCGAGGGCAGGATCGACGAGCTGCTCAAGCTCTTCGGGCTGGACGAGAGGAGGGATCACCTCATCGAGGGGTTCAGCAGCGGGATGAAGCAGAAGCTGCTTGTCGCCGCGGCCCTCATCCACGACCCGCCCATAGTCTTCCTGGACGAGCCGACGTCGACCCTGGACCCCAGGGCGGCCCACATGGTGAAGGAGCTCATCGAGGAGCTGGCGGACACGGCCGGGAAGACCATATTCATGTGCAGCCACCTGCTGCCGGTCGTGGAGGAGCTCTGCGACCGCATAGGGATAATCAATGAGGGGAAGCTCGTGGCCGTCGGAACCATCGAGGAGATCATCGCCCAGGCGGGCGCCGAGACCCTTGAGGGGGCGTTCATCTCCCTGACGGGGGGGACGGTGGAGGGCGAGCTCCTCGCATGGAGGGAGCAGGTTGTCCAATCCTAAGTGGCTCGTGATAGCGAAGAACGAGTACCGTGTCTCGACGAGCTGGATCAGGTCGCTGAGGCGTTACTTCCCCCTCATGGCGGGGGGCTTCCTGGCGGCCTGGGTCTTCATCCTCGCCCCCATGCTGGTACAGTCCATGGTGGGGGAGTTACAGGAGCTTCTGGTGAGCCAGATTGCCGTGGCCCTCTTCGAGATCATATTGTTCATCTTCTCCGCGTTCCTCGTGCTGATCCCCGTTTCCAACGCCCTCAAGGAAGAGGGCGGCGTGGCACAGGTAGAGCTTATGCTAAAGGCTCCGGTGAGGCCGGGGGACGTGCTGGTTGGCGAGTTCATGGGAAAGACCCCCCTCTACGCGATATTCGCAACTTTAGCTGCGGGGCTCTTCACGGCCCTGCTGACGCCTCTAGGCCTCAGCGGCGTGCAGACCGCCGTGATAATACTCATGGCGTTCCTGACCTGCCTCGGCTCGTTCTGGGTGGGCACGGTCCTTGCGGCCGTCGCCCGGACCACCATCGGCAGGACAGCCAAGGGGAAGGACATAGGCAAGGCGTTGGCGTTCATCTTAGTCCTGCCCATGGTGGCTTTCATGTACGCCATGATGAACGGGAACATATTCAGCCTCCTGCTTAACCCCAGTACCGACGGGCTGGTGAAGACGCTTCTCGGATTGTTCCCGAGCTCCTGGGCGGCGGAAGTCATCGTGGCTTTCGCAAGGAACCCGTCGAACATCGGCGCCGTGGGGATGCTCACCCTGACCCGAGTCGGGGGGATGCTCGTCTTCATGGCTGCCACCCTCGCCATAGGCTGGAAGGTCACCGACAGGGCTTACAGCCTGGAGCCGACGAACATGGGGGTGACGGTTGTGGGGCCAGATGGCGCCCTCTTCAAGACGGTAAAGCGGCTTGGGGGCGGCGGCTCCTTCGGGACGCTGCTGGCCTCCTCCCTCAAGGACTACAGCAGGAGAATGGAGAACCTGTCCCAGATAGGCTACATATTGGGCCTGGTGGTCGTCATGAACTTCACATTCGTCGACGACGCCAGCGGGGCCCAGATGATGGGACTCCTCATGTCGACGGTGATGGCCCTCTTCCTGTGTGCGGAGGCGACGATCAGGGGCAAGGAGGCCCTGTTCATCTACAGGAAGACCCCCGGAGGAGTCACCCGGCTCATGAAGGCGAAGCTCCTGCAGGCCTGGCTCTTCGTGGTCCCGGTGATGGTGGCGATCTGGGCCTTCAGCGCATGGAGGTTCAACCTGGCCTTCTCGGTGCCCTTCCTCATGGAGATGGGGAATGCCCTGCTGATAGCCATGGCGAACTCCATGATGTCGATGGGCCTCTCCTTCGCCAACCCGGCGTTCAATCAGAAGTCGACCGCCTACATGATCAACTTCCAGATGATCGCCTTCATAGCCATGGGCGCGATGATAATCCCTGACATGTTCTTGGACATGCCTTGGCTCCACATGCCCATCGCCTGGGCGGTGGGCCTCGTGCTCCTCTACGCCGGCTACCGCAAGCTCACTACGATGGAGTAGTCTGGACAAGTAAAACGGAATGGAGGTGAGATGAAGGATTGGCAACGGCGGGTGCGACGGGTGGGGCCACTGCGGCTGCTATGCACACGAGCTCATACCGTGTAAAGTTCCTTAGGAGGGAGTTTCTGGAGCTGGTGGACATCGCCAAGCCCCGGATAATCTACCATAGGCGGAGGATGCACTTCTTCGCCTTCGACGGCTTCGTGATGTACACATTCGAGTGCGAGGACAGCGACTTCAGCCAGAGGATCTTGGATACAATAGAGTTCTCGAACTACCAGTGGAGCGAGTAGAACTCCCCTTTTTTCTCTCCCAAATCTTTTGAGCAAGCAGGGATACATTCATTCGAATTATATTGAAGAAACTTGAAGACTACAAGATCATGCCCCTGGTCCCGGGGCAGCCGGTGGGCGACCCACAGATCTCACCGGACGGGTCCAAGGTCCTCTTCACCTACTCAGAGGTGAACATGGACGAGGACAAGTACGACACCCACATCTGGCTCCTCGACCTGAGCAAGAAGAGGCCCGTGCAGTTCACCCACGGCAAGGAGAACGCCTCCAACCCACGGTGGTCCCCAGACGGGAAGACCATCCTCTTCACCTCAAGCCGCCCAAGTGAAGATGACAAGAAGGACGACAAGGAGAAGAAGAAGGCCCAGATCTACATCATCCCCCTGGACGGTGGGGAGGCGAGGAGGATCACCGACTTCGAGGACGGCGTCCAGAACCCCATGTGGTCACCGGACGGGAAGACCATCTACTTCACCTCCGCCATATTCAAGGGGGAGAAGCGTAAGGAGAGCGACGTGAAGATCCTCCGTCGAATCAAGTACAAAGGTGACGGCAGGGGATTCTACGAGGGGAAGTGCACTCACCTCTTCTCGGTCCCCGCCAAGGGGGGCAAGGTCAAGCAGGTCACGGACGGCGAGTACGACGTCACCTCCCCTGTCCTTTCACCCGACGGGAAGACCGTCGCCTTCACTGGCAACCTTGACGAGGACGGGGACTACTCGTACCTCAGGTACATCTACACGGTCCCCACCAAGGGCGGGAAACCTAAAGTCCTGATGAAGAAGCAGGGCTCCGTGGGGGCCCTGGGATACTCCCCCTGCGGGAAGCATCTGGCGTTCACGGGGTACGAGGTCGAGGACCCGGACTTCGTCTGGTACAATCAGACCCAGCTCTGGACGATGCCCGCGAAGGGAGGGAAGCCCAAGTGCCTCACCGCCGACTTCGACAGGACGGTCTCTACCAGGGAGGGCTCGGTCAAGTGGTCCCCCGACTCGAAGTATGTCTACGTCAAGTTCCCCAACCACGGCACCAGCCACATCCACAGGGTTAGCCTCAAGGGGGAGGTCGAGGTCCTGACCGAGGGGAAGATGAACGTCGGCACCTTCACAATGGACGAGGCCGGGGAGCTTTTCGCGTTCAACGCCTCGGACTCCATGACGCCCTACGAGCTCTGGACCCTGAGCAATGGGGAGCTGGCTAAGAGGACGGAGATGAACAGGGCCCTCCTCCGCAAGCTGAGGCTCGTGGAGCCGGAGGAGTTCTGGTTCACCGCCAGCGACGGCACGGAGGTCCAGGGCTGGATCGTGAGGCCCAGAGACATGAAGGAGGGGGAGAGGTACCCGACCTGCATCGAGATCCACGGCGGACCCAGGGGGGCCTACGGATTCACCCTCGGTGCGGCTGAGCACGAGTTCCAGGTCCTCGCCGACTACGGATACGCCGTTGTCTACACCAACCCCAGGTTCAGCACGGGCTACGGGGAGAAGTTCTGCGGTGAGGCCTCGGGCCACTGGGGCGAGAGGGACTACCTGGACATCATGGAGGCCACCGACTACGTCGTCGAGAACTACGACTTCGTGGACCCGGAGAGGCTGGGTGTCCTGGGCGGGAGCTACGGGGGCTTCATGACCAACTGGATCGTGGGGCACACCGACAGGTACAAGGCTGCGGTGACCATGAGGAGCATCAGCAACTGGTACAGCTTCCACGGGACCAGTGACATCGGTTGGATGAGCCTCCCCACCATGGAGCTGAACTGGGGGAAGGACCCCTGGGACGACCTGGAGAGGATCATGGAGAAGTCGCCGATAACCTACATCAAGGAGATGGTGACGCCGCTGCTCATCATCCACAGCGAGCACGACTACAGGTGCCCCATGGAGCAGGGGGAGCAGCTCTTCGCAGGGCTTAAGAAGCTTGGGCGGACCACGGAGATGGTCAGGTTCCCCAACGAGCCCCACGGCCTGTCCAGGATGGGGAAGCCCAAGCACCGTGAGGAGCGGCTCCAGCACATCGTCCGCTGGTTCGACAGGTACCTCAAGTAACCCTTTTCTTCACAACCCACTTTTTCTTGCTATGGCTAATGTCACCCGACCCTTATTCAAGAAGATAGACTGCGTGCGCCTGCCCGTCTCCGACCTGGAGTCAGGCCTCTCCTTCTACAGGGACAAACTAGGCCTAGAGATGATCTGGCGCACAGAGGACTCAGCGGGTCTAAGACTGCCTAACGATGAATCAGAGATAGTGCTCTACACCGATGACCGGGGTGAGGAGATCGACATAACGGTGGAGTCGGCCGACGAGGCGGCCCGCAGCTTCGAGTCCGCGGGCGGTGAGGTCGTGGTGCAGCCGTTCGACATTAGGATCGGCAGGTGCGTCGTCGTGAAGGATCCCTGGGGGAATGAGCTGGTCCTGCTGGACAACAGCAAGGGGAGGCTCGTGACGGATGAAGGGGGTAACGTGGTCGGCGTGGAGGAGAGGTGACGAGGTACCTGCCACCATCGATATTTGACATGGTTGTTAATTTTTTATAATAAAAGGGATCAAAGATACAGCGCCGACATGTCTGGGAGCCTGGAGGACCTCTGCGACCTCTTCTTTGAGCTCTCCAACGAGGACCGCATGAGGATCCTGAGGGAGCTGCAGAAGGGTTCGGTGAATATCACAGGGCTATCCCGGGCCTTGGACGTCTCGACCCAGGAGGTGAGCAGGCACGTCTCCCGGTTCCTCGAGCGCGACGTGGTCACCAGGGACGGCTCAGGTGCCTACGGGCTGACCCCCTACGGAGACCTGGTCCTCAGCCAGATCCAGGGGCTCAGCTTCACCTCCGGGCACAGGGACTACTTCAAGGATCACGTGCTGAGCGATCTGCCCTCAAACTTCCTCTGCCGGATAGGTGAGCTCGGGGGCAGCGACCTCGTCGACGACGTCATGCTCGTCTTCCACAACGTCGAGAGGATCATAGTCGAGGCCGAGGAGTACATCTGGAGGCTCACCGACAGGTACAACATGATGTCCCTCCCTCGCCTCGAGGAGGCGACGGATAGGGGCGTCCAGTTCCGCCTCCTCCAGACCAAGGGCTTCGAGTACCCCCCGAACTGGCCCGGGGTCGGAGAGGTGATGAGGGAGGCAAGGGTCTCGGGCACCATGAAGGTGAAGATCTCCGACTCCGCCAACATCTTCATAGCGATGTCGGAGAAAGAGGTGGCCGTCGTCGCCTTCCCCTCCGCCAGCGGCAGGTTCGACTACCTGGGGTTCACCTCCAAGGACAGCAGTGTCCACGGCTGGTGCGCTGAGGTGTACCGGTTCTACTGGGAGCGAGCGAGGTTCCAGGAGGGCTTCGCGGAGTAGCCCGGTCTACCACCACTGCTCGTACCTGATCCGTTCCTCATCCACGCCAAGGCTCTTCAGCGTCTCTTTCATGTCCTGGCCCGTGGGCTTCGGCCCGCAGATGAAGAAGATGCCGCCCAGGTCAGCTCCCTCATCCCTCAGGAGCCCGCTGCTGATCCGCCCAGTGTGCCCCTCCCAGGGCTCCCCCTCGGGGCGGGTCACGGTGAAGACGCAGTCTATCCTCGGATTCCTGCCGGAGATCTCCTCCAGCTGCCTGTGGAACACTATCTCGGATGGGGCTCTGGCGCTGTAGAAGAGCTTCGCTCTGACGTCGGACGTGCCCTCGTCGACGTACCTCAGCATGCTCATCAGGGGCGTTATCCCTATCCCTCCGGCTATCAGCGTCAGGGAGTCCCCCATCTCCCTCTCGTAGTAGAAGTCCCCCTGCCCACCGTCGACGTAGATGACATCCCCCGTCTCCGCCTCCTCGTGCATGAAGCGGGTGACCTCCCTCTCCTCGTTCCTCTTGACGGTGAGATCTATCGTCCCAGCGGTGGTCGGCGAGGACGTCAGGGTGTACCCGGCAACCCCCCTCGCCCCCTCGGCGTCGACGTAGCAGTCAACCCACTGCCCGGGACGGAACGAGAACCCCTGCCCCTCCAGGTCGAGGGTGTACGACTTGACGGTGGGGGTCTCCTGACGTATGGAGACGATCCTGACCGGGATCTTCATCGTCGTATCCCTATGAGCTAGGTAATAGATAGGCATGATGGGAGCGGCGGGCCCGGCTCCCGAAAATTCTTTTATCGAGTTCTGGATACTAGGGGTCCGTCTTATCATGTCGAAGGATGATTACGAGGGGTTGGCGAGGGCATATTGGGAGAGCCCCCGTGTGAACGGGATCCTCAGGAAGTGGGAGGGCTTCAGGGAGGAGATCATCGGGGAGTGGAAGAGGATCGCCCGCATCTACTCCCCCTCCGGGAAAGAGACCCTGAGGGCTGAGTACATGACCGAGAGGTTCAGGGAGTACGGCATCCAGGACGCTCACATCGACGCCCACGGGAACGCCGTCGCCCCCATCGTGAAGGGGGAGGGGCCCACCGTCGCGTT
>CAYONH010000006.1:0-7835 GCA_964405275.1 uncultured Candidatus Bathyarchaeia archaeon
AGGAGCCCGATTGGGAGCCCGGGAAGAGGGGCTTCATGGAGCAGATCTGGTGGCCAGCAGTGGTATCCCTCATCCTGATAATCTCCGTCGGCATAATCTGGGGCCTCATGAACAGAGCCGGGGCTTAGAACCAAGCAGTAACAACGGAAACGGGGAATGATGCCTCTCTAGGATTCGCCATGTAAGGATTGAGGCTTCTGCATTTCTCACCATGAACCTTCTCAACAGAAACGGCCTCATCCACGCCGTAAAAGCGTAATACCGCCGCACCCACCTCTACCCACAGGAGGCTCCATATGGCAGAGGACACGCTGACCATCGACTTCGAGACACTGGAATGCTTCATGGTGGACGTCTTTAGGGGCGTCGGGGTCCCTGAGGAGGACGCCAGGGTCTGTGCTGATGTCCTGATCTCCGCTGACAGGATGGGCATCGACAGCCACGGCGTCAACAGGCTGAAGCCCACGTACTACGACAGGATAAGGGCCGGCATCCAGTCCCCCGTCACCCATTTCGAAATTGTGCATGAGACCTCCACCACCGCCGTCATCGACGGCCACCACGGCATGGGCCACGTCATCGCCAGGAGGGCCATGGAGACCTGCATCGCCAAGGCCCGGGGGCACGGCATGGCCATGGTCGCCGTCCGCAACTCCACCCACTACGGAATCGCAGGCTATTATGCCCTCATGGCCGCCGAGGAGGACATGATCGGCGTCACCGGCACCAACGCCAGACCCTCCGTCGCTCCCACCCACGGCGTCGAGAACATGCTGGGCACAAACCCCCTCACATTCGCGTTCCCCACCGACGAGGGGTTCCCGTTCCTCTTGGACGCCGCTACCTCCATAACCCAGAGGGGCAAGATCGAGGCCAAGGCCCGGAGGGGGGAGCCCGTCCCAGAGGGGCTCGTCATCGACCGCCAAGGAAAGCCCATGACCGATCCCGATGAGATACTGGGGGCCCTGGTCCGAGGCGAGGCGTCGCTCCTCCCCCTGGGCGGATCCGACGAGGAGACCGGGGGCCACAAGGGCTACGGCTACTCCACAGTCGTCGAGGTCCTCTCATCGGCCCTCCAGGGCGGAGCCTTCCTCAGGACGGTTACCGGGGTCAACGTCGGCCACTTCTTCATGGCCGTCGACATCTCCGCGTTCACCGAGTCAGACGAGTTCAAGAGGACGGCGGGGGACATCATGCGATCCCTCCGCTCATCAAGAAAGATGCCAGGAAGGAAGAGGATCTACACACCCGGCGAGAAGGAGCACCTCACCAGACTGGAGCGGAAGGGGGCCCCGATAAACGAGAGCCTAAGGGCCGAATTGGCCCAGATGCGGGACGAGCTCGGGCTGGAAGGCTACGGCTTCCTCTGACCACTCATTTTTATCGAGAGAGAAGAATAATCAGTTCATGGTCGTCAAGGTGGGCCACCGTGGGGCGGCCGGCCACGAGCCCGAGAACACCCTCAGGTCGTTCAGGAGGGCGATGGAGCTCGGAGTCGACATGGTGGAGCTCGATGTCCACCTCTGTGGCTCCGGGGAGCTGGTGGTCATCCACGACGAGACCGTGGACAGGACCACCGACGGCACCGGCGAGGTCGCGAAGATGACCTTCGACGAGCTGAGGGCGCTGGACGCCGGCAAGGGGGAGGGGATACCCACCCTCCGGGAGGTCATCGACCTTGCTACAGGTAGGATGGGTATAAACATCGAGTTGAAGGGGCTGGGGACCGCCGAGGCCGCCCTGGAGCACATCGGGGACGCCGTCGATAAGGGATGGGATCGCTCAGGCTTCCAGGTCTCCTCGTTCCACCTGGGGGAGCTCGCAGCCATTAGGGAGCTCTCCAAGGACGTCAGGACAGGGGTCCTGTTCGTCCTCGACGACGGTGGCATCATGGAGTTCGCCGAGCTGAACGGCGCCTACTCCATTAACCCGAACCACAGGACGGTCACCAACGACTTCGTGGCCAGGGCCCACGAAAGAGGCCTCAAGATCTTCGCATGGACCGTGAACGAACCTGAGGACATAGCTAGGATGAAGGGCCTCGGTGTCGACGGCATCATCTCGGACTACCCTGACCGCATCGACGAAGCACCCGGTCATCCACGGTGAGGACTCAGGCTCCGCCAGACGTTAAATAGTCGAAGGCTCAGTTCTGCCCATGGTCCTCGACTCCGTTGACTGGGGCGAACCTGTCCTCTCCCTGCTCTCACGCTTCGACGAGGTGGATGAAGGCAGACCAGCCGTTCTCATCCTCCGCCATTCCGAGGTGAATTATCGCACGGTTGAGGACCTGATCCCCGCCAAGTTGACGGAGCAAGGTGAAAAGGCAGCTCACGAGTTCGGCTCAAGGCTTCCCAGGGAACGCACCTACAGAATGTATCACACCTGCTTCCCTCGGACGAGGCAGACCGCCGAGGGGATAGCGGGGGGTCTCAAGTCCAATGGGGCGAGGGTCAGCTTCGAGGGGGAGCTCCCCGACATGAATATCCCCATGGAAGAGGGGATGGTCAAGGCGATCTGGGACCACCCGGAGGGAAGCTGGTTCATCTCGGACTGGCTGAGCCACCGCCTCCCGAGGACAGTCTTCCCGGACCCCCTCGACCTAGCGATGAGAGCTGCCAATGAGGTACTTCTCCAGCTCAAAGGTGCGGAACCGGGCAACGTCGACATCTACGCCTCCCACGGCGAGATGGTGGCCCTCTACAATTTCTACTGGCTCGGAATCCCCCCGGTCAGGGGGAACTACGGTTACCTGAACGGGTTCATCCTCCAGCTCGACGAGGACGCGATCACAGCACACACCCATGAAGGGACCAGACAGGTCCCCTACCCGTGCTGGTGGGAGCCCGCCTAGATCAGCACGCTGAGCTCGTCGAAGAGCAGGATCCCCAGGGTGTGAATTAATAGGATGGAGAACCCCTCGTCCAGCGTCAGCCGGTGGTCGTCTATTATGGACTTCTTCACGATCCAGAGGGTGGCGCCGATGGCCAGGAACTGGTAGATGACGTATCCGTCCAAATGAACCGGGACCATGAGGGCCAGCAGCGGGAAGATGAGCATGATGCTCTGGGTTATCCCGGACAGCAGGTTGGAGACCCCCATCTCCACGTGCCCCTTACGTGCCCCTATCAGCGCGATGCCGTGCTCCGGAATGCTGCCGGCGAAGCCTATGACGGTGGCGGCTATCACAATGTGGAGGTCAAGCATGTGCACAAGGTACTCAGTGGAACCAGCGATGAGCTCAGCGGCGATGACGATGCCAACCAGCCCCAGGAGCACGGGGGCCAGCCAGCCGCGCCCGTGGGACTCCGACCCGTGGGGGTACCCGTCGTCAGCGTTCTTCTTCTCGGAGTGGGTCGTGCTGCGGGATATGAAGTAGAGGTAGCTCACGTAGGCGAGGAGGAGGAAGACGGGGACCTCTATGGGCAGGAACGCCCTCTGATTGACGTTGAAGAGGTTCAATATCACTCCCGTGCCGAAGACGATGCCACAGAGGGCGATGGCGATCCTCATTATCTCGATGTCGTGCTCCATCGACTCCTTGGGCAGCTCGATGGCCCCACCCTTGTACGTTAGCATTATGACCAGTAGGCCCAGGAGGAGGCCGTTGAAGGCCGAGGCGAGCATCACGGTGAGGATGGCCACCTCCCTGAGCTCAGGGGAGAACACCATGAACCCTGTCATCACCCCCTCGGGGAGGTTCGACGCCAGGCTGGAGATGATCCCCGTCACGTGGGGGGAGAATCCCATCTGGAGGCCGAAGTCCCGGAGCCCCTCAACCATTGGCTCGCTCGTCATGACGACGATGGTCAACCCCAGGATGAGGGCGACAGCACTGTAGGCGATCCCCTCAGGGCTGAGCACTACCATGATCAGGCCCACGGCTAGGACCGCTCCCACCAGATACTTGTTAATCTTCATACCAGACGCCTCCACTATGCCCCCAGGGTCGCGGGGTGCTCGCTCTCTAGGATGCCACCGTACTGGATAATGGCTACTCCAGGCAGCATCTCCCTGAGCCTCCTGACGTTGCGGGGCTCGTCCTCGAAGTAGACGTCGATCCCCAGCTCCAAGATCTTGTCCCTCTTCCCCTTCAGTGAGAACTCGGGGTCCAGACCCGTGAGCTCCTCCTCGGTGAACTCGTACCTCGGGGTCCCCCCCACAACCTGGACGCTCGCGGCTCTGGGGAGATGCCTTGCGCACCACCTGAGGGTCAGCTCCCTCAGCCCCTGATTCCTGCCTGTGATGACATGGTACTCGTCCCTATCGTGGAGGAAGAGCTCCGGGTTCAGCAGGGGCTTCCTCGTGGAGAAGTAGTGGATCTGGGCTACCCTCAGCTCCTCCCTGGGGAGCCGGTTGATCATGTGGAAGACCGCGTCGTCGTAGTCGCAGAGGACCCCGTCGAGGTCGAAGCCGATTCGCATACTTCAGAGTGTCACAGATGGGTTTAATGAGTTCTTCTGTTTTTTCAGATTCGTGAAGCCTCAATTTTATATGAAAAATACGTTCAATTCAGGCAAATCGTTTTTAAATTTAGAAACCATGGATGTCTTCATTCTGAGCTGACACGTTTGGATGAAGAAACCTCATCCCAGGCCGAGGGCTCGGGAACCCGGCTCGTGCTACCCTCCCTAGGCCTCTCCCGCCTAGTTCTCCAGCTCCCGAGGATGCTCACGGGGCTCCTCCTCATCGACATCGCCCACACCTTCGGGACATCAGTCGGGGTGATGGGTCAGATAAGAACAGCGTCATCGATTGTGGCTGTGGTCGGGGCCCTCCTCATGGCAGGGCTCAGCGTCAGATTCAAGCACAAGCACCTCCTCCTTGTCGGACTGGCCTTCATAGTCGTCTCGGCGCTGGGCTGCGGGCTAGCCCCGAGCTACGCCACAATACTCGTCCTATTCTCCATCTCTGGAGTGGGCATGGCCATGGTCACTCCCATGTCCCAGTCCCTCCTAGGCGAGTACCTCACCCTCGATAAGAGAGCCTCCACCATGGGCTGGATGCTCGGCGCCTCCGCCGCCGCCTACCTCATAGGAGCCCCGGTCTTCGCGTACATCTCCGGGATCGCTGGATGGAGATGGGCCTTCCTCGGATTCGTGCTCCCCATGACTGCCCTCGCCTTATTATTCGCCGCTTACGGACTTCCCCGACCGAAGAGCGACGAGGGAGTAGGGGGAGGAAGCGTCGTCGAGGCTTTCAGGGCGGTCTTCACCAACGCCTCGGCTACGGCCTGCCTCGTTGGGAATCTCATCATACTGTCCACCTGGAGCACCCACCTCTCCTTCTCCTCCTCACTGCTGAGGCAGAGGTTCCTGGTCTCGACGGGATTCGCCTCCCTCTCCACCATCGTCGGGGCCGCGTGCTACATAGTAGGCAGTGTCTCAAGCGGCAGGATCGTGAACAGGGTCGGGCGTAAGAATCTAGCGGTGCTCCTGACGATCCCGGCCGGGCTCTTCCTGTTGGGGGTCTATAATCTGGGGTACATGCCACTGGTGCTCGTCTCGAGTTGGCTCGGGGCACTCCTCAACGGAATGCTCTACTCCGCGACCTCCAACCTGACCCTCGAGCAGCTGCCCAGGTTCAGGGGAACCATGATGTCCATCTCCAGCGCCACTGGGAGCCTGGGGTCAGCCATTGGGACAGCGTTCGGCGGATGGATACTCGTCACATACCACTACAACCAGCTGGGATGGTTCATGGGGGCATTCAACGTCGTCGCCGTCCTCATTTACTATTTCATAACCAAAGACCCGACTCGGAGCCAGTGACAAAAGGCAAGTTGCTGATGTGAACAGCGATGGATCGTCCCCGTCTAGATCATTAAATCGTGTCTTTCTTCTTCCTTGCGAGAGCCCTTCTCAGCTCCTCCTCGGAAAGGTCGATCCTCAGGGTCCCGTTGGCCGCCCTGATCTCCAGGATGACCTCCTCGACCATGCCCATCTCCTCGATCTCACCTAGAAAGCCCTCGAAGATGACGGCATCCCGGGGGTTATCCGAGACCGACATCCGTCTAACGTACTCCTTGGACTTCATCTCCACAGAGAAACCGTGTTCCTTAGCCCTCGCCATGCCCTTCACTCGCGTTCCAGAACCTCTAGGATTCAACATAAAGTCTCCGCAAGAACGATACGGGGACATTAACATCGTTGATGAGAGGGCAGGACCGGGAATCAGAGAAAGAGGCCACGTTGAGAAGGTTTTTGTTCTCTCGACAGGGAGTGCGGGAGGTATGGTGATAAAGAGATGGGCGTTGAATGCCCAAATCTTACGTTAAACCTCCAGGGTTGCACATGCACAGCGGACTGCACCCGTAAGGGGACATGCTGCGACTGCGTCAGGAACCACAGGGAGCACGGAAACTTCCCAGCCTGCCTGAGGCCTCCTCAAACAGATTAAGGCCGCAGCCTTCGAGCCAATAATCTTACCTGAACTCCAAGGGTTCTACTTTTTACCATTTATGCCACACCCTGAATGAGCGGTAGACAGTTTATAATTATAAAAAGGGGGAAAGAGGGCTTTCGCGATGACCTGTGGTCACCAGTTAATCCTGCCGTCCTTGACGCTGTGCATGCCCGCGTTGAAGACGTGCAATATCTTCTCCTCATCCTGGAGAACCGCTATCTCCTCAAGGGGGTCGCCGTCGACGACGATTATGTCCGCTATCTTCCCCGCCTCGACGGTCCCAACATCCTTGAGACCACAGGCCTCCGCGGCCGTCTTCGTCGCTGAGACAAGGGCCTCCATCGGGGTGAGCCCGCCCTCCCTGACGTAGATGTAGATCTCCCAGGCGAGGGGGGACAGATCCCAGCGCATGAAGTCGGTTCCAGCCGCTATCTTCACACCCGCCTCGTGGGCCATCCGCAGCGACCTCCGGATCGCGTCGGCCGCACCCAGAACCCTCTCCGTCGTCTCCTCGTCCAGCTCACCGGCCCTCGCCTTCTCGTAGTCACTGTAGACCGGGTGAAACCGGGGGCCCATGGTCGGGACGAAGTAGATGCCCCTCTCCACCATCATCTGGACCATGTCGGGCTGCTCGTAGAGCCACGTGCCGTGCTCAAGGGTGTCCACTCCCCCCTCCACCGCCGCCCTCAGCCCGGGCCCCCCGTGGGCGTGGGCCGAGACCATCACGCCCTTCCAGTGGGACTCCTCCACGGCGACCTGTATCTCCTCCAAGGACATCCCCTGCACCTTGGGGCCGTCGAGGCCGCCACCGCCCCCACCAGTCGGCCCCAGGAGCTTCACCACGTCGACGTTCTCCAGGAGGCACTCCCGGACCTGCCTCCGCACCTCCCCGACGCCGTCGGCGCCCCTCCACCCAGGCTTCATGACGCTCCGGGGGGACATGAACTGCATGTGCCCCGCCGTTGGGAAGACGCAGCCGGCGGCGACCACCCTCGGCGCCGGGAAGTAGCCCCTCTCGACGGCGGTCCTCAGCGCCACCAGCCACTCGCCCCTCATCTCGGGGGCGGAAGGGATGGCGCCGTGGAGTATCCTGACCGTCGTTATCCCGCGGCGGAGGAGCTTCCGCAGCACCTCAACCCCCTTCAGTAGGGGAAGCGCAGGCGAGGAGACCATGTTGTCATAGTACTTCCTGAGCCCCGGCTCCAGGCTCCGCTCCCCAAGGGGATGGGTGTGAGCCTCAATGAGGCCGGGCATCACCGTCTTCCCCGAGGCGTCGATGACCTCAGCGCCGGATGGAACCTCCACACCGCCCCTCCCGCCGACGGCCTTGATCCTCTTCCCCTCGATGACCACCACGGAGTCATCAACGGGGGCTCCGCCGTTGCCGTCGATGAGCCTTCCACCCACTATCGCCTTGATGTCAGACATCT
>CAYONH010000006.1:7935-10793 GCA_964405275.1 uncultured Candidatus Bathyarchaeia archaeon
CCGCCGTTGCCGTCGATGAGCCTTCCACCCACTATCGCCTTGATGTCAGACATCTCAGAACCCCATCTATTGTATTTTCAATAAAATATTATAGGTCAGCGGAGACGGGTCGCTAAATCGGCAGGTATCCCCCTCAGGCGTAGAGGGGAACGTACGGCGCAACTAGCACTGCCAGACAGAAGGCCAACCCACCCGCCAGGACAGCCATCAGCGCGGCGACGGCGAAGGGCTTGACGCCCAGCTTGGCTATCGTCCGGAACTGGACCTTGGAGCCCACCCCCGCGAAGGCGGTGGCGAGGAGGAACGGGATCACGGAGCCCGAAAGCAGAGACTTGATGGAGAGCCAGTCGACGCCCAAGGCCATCAGCGAATCCGCGTTGGCGTTGAGGACGGCTGAGATCACCGAGTTCGCGATGAAGACGAGGGCGAAGGCCGGAAGCACGAGGCCCGTCCTGCCCGAGGCCTTGGCCCCCTCGCGATTGTACATGTATGTCGCCAGCAGGACGGCGGGGCCGATCATGAAGATCCTGATTGACTTGATCATCACCGCAGGCTGGATTACCCCGTCCCCTAGCATGCCAGCGGCGCCGATGACCTGGGCGGTTTCGTGGACTCCGGTACCAACCCAGATCGCATAAACGTTCAGGTTCTCCATGAGGAGTCTCCCCACCACCGTGTTGTTGAAGAGGAAGGGGTAGAGAAACATGGAGATGAGGCCGAACAGGGTTATGCCGCTCAGGGCGAGGCCGATCTCCTCCTCCTTCGCGTCTATGGCCGGGGCAACAGCCGCGATCGCCGAGGCGCCGCAGATGGAGGTGCCCACGCCGATGAGCAACGCCAGCCTGTCGCTCAGCTCGAAGCGCCTCCCGATCCAGACGCTGAGGAAGAAGGAGACGGCTATGACGATGAGGGCGTTGACTACGCCGATCCCCACCTGGAACCAGATCAGCGCGTTGGTCACGAGGCCCAGTATGGCGATGGTCGCCTTGAGGAGGCGGGAGGAGCAGAACCTGGCCCCCACGGCGACCCTCTCAGGGAGCTTCATGGCGTTGGCGAAGGCGATGCTGAAGATGAAGGCCCACATGAGGCTGCTCACCGGCTTGTAGAGCCGCCAGGTCACGAATGAAAAACTCGCAATAACTGCACAGTAAACTATACCTGGGATCAGATCCGGAAGACGTTCGGAGATTGAGCCAGCCATGTCCATCACCCAGACGTGGAAATGGAACCTGAAGAAGTCTCAGCGATAATAAGGGTTTGCATAGCGGGCATCGAGGACTCGGCTATGTGACTCTGGATGTATTCGACGGAGCCTCGGGCCTCTACATCGCTCTTGTGAATATCTGGTACTTCTCGTCCTCTGAGAGCTCCTTGATCACCCTGCGGGCCAGCAGCTTCGCTGGGTCCGTGATGTTGACCCGGCTCTTGAGGTCCTCGAAGGTGTCGAAGGGCACCCGCTCCCTCTGCTCCAGTATCTGCCACATGAGGCGCTTCCCGATGCCCGGGATGAGCTCCATAGCGTGCATCCTGGGGGTCACCGGCTGGGACTCGTTGAAGAACTCGATGAACCGGGGGACATCCGAGTTTACGATGGCCTCCACGACGTTGGGGAGCTCCGCCTTGGCCCCTGAGGTGAGGTCGCCGTAGGCTATCCTCCCGAGGATGTGCTCCACGGTGGTGCGCCCCTTCTTCCCGACGTATATCCGCTCCCTGATGTTGACGGGCGTGTCGCTGCGGGGCACCGCCTCAAGGAGGGTGAAGTACGTCTCGCCCACCATCTGGATTATCGACTGGCCGTGATAGGCGGTACGGGGAGCACCTGGCCTACCGTGGCGTAGCTCGTCCAAGATGTAGGCGTACTCTTCGTACTTCTTAGGCGCTCTCTCCACATGCATTCCCTCCTAAAAGCCTCGCAGGGAACTATTACTCGGACCTGTATTTCTCAATTATCCCTAGAATGGAGCTCATGAGGTCCTCAGCGATGATCCTACGCCGCCCCAGGAAGGTCCTCAGCTCCCCCAAGCTCCCGGGGAAGCTGTTCGCGATCTGGACGGCCAGCACCCTCTCTATGCCCGTCTCCGTGACGAGCTCCTCGACCAGCTTCTCCGCCTCCTCCGGGTCTTGCTTGAAGAATCGGACGGTGTAGTCGTGGACCCTTCTCTGGAGTGGGTCCAGTTCCTCCAGGTTGGCCTCCAGTATCTTCTTGGCCTCCGATACCGTGATGGGCTTCTTCTCTTGGACGGACATCTATAATTCACCTCTGTCTCTTGATGTGCTCTGGGCCCGCGATGATGTACTTGGAGGTCTTCCTCTGGGGCAGGTCCAGGACGTAGGCCCGGCCCCGCTTCTCGACGACGGTGCCCACCTTCCCCTGGAAGCGCTTGTGGGGCATCCCCTTGTGGATGCCGGGGTCGATGTTGATTATCACTTTGTCCCCGACCTCGTACTTGGCGAGGAGCCTGCTGAGGCCTAGCTTGCCCTTCTCCCTGACGCGTTTGGTGAGCACGCTGCGGCTCTTCCTTCGGGGTCCATGTGATACTGGCAATTTTTTTCCCTCATCCGAGCTTGAAGGGCATCCTGCGGAGGGATCTCCTCCTGCCCTTGAGCTGCCGGAGCATTTTACGTGTGGCGTTATACTGCTTTATAAGTTCTCTGACTTCCCGCTCCTCGGTCCCGGAGCCCCTGGCGATGCGCCTTGTCCGGGAGGCGTTGATAACCTTCGGGTTATCCCTCTCCTCCGGGGTCATGGAGTCGATTATGTACTTGTAGCGGTCCATCCTCTCCTCCGCCATGTCCAGGTCGGCGTCCGGGAGCTGGTAGCTGAAGCCGGGCACCATCTGGAGGACCTTCTGGAGGGG
>CAYONH010000006.1:10893-19954 GCA_964405275.1 uncultured Candidatus Bathyarchaeia archaeon
CGTCCGGGAGCTGGTAGCTGAAGCCGGGCACCATCTGGAGGACCTTCTGGAGGGGGCCCATCTTCCTCATCGCCTCCAGCTGCTGGTACATGTCCGTGAGGGTGAACTTGCCGGAGAGGAGGGCGTTGATGTCCTTCTCGGAGACCTCGACCTCCGCCTCCTTCACCTTGGCTACGAGGCTCTCGATGTCCCCCATACCCAGGAGGCGCCCGATGAACCTGCCAGGGACGAACTGCTCCATGTCCTCGATCTTCTCACCGGTCCCGATGAACTTGATGGGGGCTCCGGTGGCTGCCACCCCCGACAGGGCGCCGCCCCCCCTGGCGGAGCCGTCGAGCTTGGCGACGATGATGGAGCCCACGTCGGTGGCCTCGTTGAACGCCGCCGCCTGGGCCGCCGCCTGCTGGCCGATGGTGCCGTCCAAGACTAGGATGATCTCCTGGGGCTTTACCGCCCTGGCGATCTGCTGCATCTCCACCATGAGGGACTTCTCCTCCTTGTGGCGGCCCGACGTGTCCAGGAGGACCACCTCGTAGTCGCTGAACTTCTTCACCCCGTTCCTGGCGACCTTCACGGGGTCCTTTCTATCAGGCTCCCCGTAGAAGTCGACGTTGATTGACTCCGCCAGCTGCTCGAGCTGGTCGTATGCGCCGGGCCTGAAGGTGTCGGCGCAGATGAGCGCCGGCTTGAGCCCCCTCTTCTGGAAGTATCGGGCGAGCTTGGCGGCGTGGGTGGTCTTCCCGGAGCCCTGGATGCCGATGAGCATGAGGACGTTCTGCCTCCCAGGCCTTATCTCCAGGGGGACGGGCTTCTCGCCGACGAAGGCTGTGAGGGCATCGTAGACGACCTTGACGACGTGCTCCTTACGGCTTATCCCCGGGGGGAGCTCCTCGTCGAGGGCCCGCTTCTCGATGTTCTGGCTGAGCTCCATGACGAGCTGGACGTTGACGTCCGCCTGGAGGAGCGCCCGCTGGAAGTCGCGTATCAGCTCCTTGATGAGCTCAGCGTCCACTACGGGAGCCCTGATAACCTTCCGTATTGCGTCGTATAGGCTGGAGCCGAGCTTCTCGAGGACCATGTTAGTGCACTTTTACCCCTTTACTCGGCAATATCTCTGCAAGCCTGCATGTAAATATTATCTAAAATAGATCCACTACTTGTCCAAAACTAGTTTACAACATACCCTCATATGCCGTTTCGTGCCTTAGGGCAGCGATATGTTCGGCGTAAAAATGGGTTTGAGAGCCAGGACGACGGTGATAGCGGTCCTCGTCGTCGCCGGGGTCTTCCTCGGCTACGTTTACGTGAATGCCTCCGGTAAGGGGACTTCCACCATGGTGGTACGCTACGACTTGGACGAGGGGGTCGTGATAGGAGTGGGGGACTCCCTCGGACCCGAGGAGAGGGAGGAGATCATGGCCTTCGCGATGGAGAAGGTGGTTGAAGACGAGGAAATAGAGGCCCTCCTGGATGGAAGGGAGTACTCAGTCGAGGCGACGATACACGGCACACACACAGTTCAGAATATCCTCCAGAACAACACGTTGACCCGGTCTGAGACTCGGATAATTCTTGAGGGAAAGCCGGTCGTCACTGTCACTCTAACATTCACCGACGGATCGGGCTACAACGTGCAGGTCGACATAGGCGACTGGTCGCTGGGGGAGCCCGTCTACTCGGAGGAGGTGGCGCCGCCGACCCTGTTGCGGGAGGCAGTGGATCGGGCTTTGAATAGAACTCGTAGTATTCCTTAGCCATTGTATGAGGGGATGGTGAACGTGGTCGTGTCATCACCTTTCTTACATATATCTGTCAGGTAAACTTAACGGGGATGAAAGGATGAGGACGAAGAACCTTCTCGCCATGTTCGGGATGATAGCGTCGACTTTCGCTCTCTTCATAAAGGTGATGGCACCCTCAAGCGTCCAGTTCGTCATCGAGGGAAACGTAGTCGAGCTGAATCAGGTCCCGAGCATCTACAGCACACTCGACGTGCTCCTCATAGGGGCCTCATGCTTCGTGCTGGGAGCTAGCCTGATCTACCTTCTACAGGATGACAGCGTGAAGAATCGGACTGAGCCTGGTAACTGGGATCAGCTTATAGAAGGCCTCACCGGTGAAGATGAGCGCAAGATAGTGCAGATAATAGCCGACGAGGGGGGAACCATCTTCCAGAGCCAGCTTGTTGACAGGAGTGGCTTCTCCAAGAGTAAGGTCAGCATCGTCCTTGACCGGCTTGAGGCTAGGGGATTCCTTGAGAGGCGCCGCCACGGTATGAGCAACGCCGTGGTCCTCAAGTGAGAGTTTTATTATTACCTTAACTGAGATTCCTCATGAGAGATATGGAGCTGGGTGTAAGCAGGCCTACCTATTACTTCGACGTCCACGGTGAGATGAACACCGAAAAGACCGTGGAGCTAGCAATGGAGAGGGCCGAGGAACTGGATGTGAGGAAGGTCGTCGTCGCCTCGGAGACGGGGCTCAGCGCTCTGAAGGTTGCGGACGTCTTCCAAGATCAAGATGTCATCCTCGTCAGCTCAGCCGCGGGGACAAAGGTCGAAGGGACCGTGATCGGGGACCTGAACATTGGGCTCCCCGATGCAGAGGTGTTGGAGGAGCTGCTCGGAAGAGGCGTGAAGGTCGTGAGGGGGACGGATCCCTTCTGGAACCTCTCAGCCCACACAGATCTGTTGGACACATCCAGGCTGGGCATGATGTTCTATGAGACCCTCTGCGGAGGCCTCCACGTCTGCATGACAGGGGTCCTGGAGGCCACCGACGCGGGGCACCTCATCGAGGGCGAGGAGGTGATCTCCATGGCGGGGAGCTTCGTGGGGCTCGACACGGCCATCGTGGCGGCCGCGGCCAACTCGGTGAACTTCTTCAGGGCCTTCGAGGTGAGGGAGGTCATATGCAAGCCGAGGAGCCCCCGCTACTCATGGCCTATCAACCAAGTGGACTGGAGAGGGGACCTGGAGAAGTACAGGCGCTTCACGGTACGGGATTAGAGGGTCGAGAGGAACTCGTCTATGTACCGGTACGCCTCGGGGAGCTCCCTGTAGCCCCTAAGCGTGAGGCCCTCGTTTCCCAGGATCATCGCAGATATCTTCTTCTCACCTTCCTCGTACAGGCAGAGGATGGGCTTCCCCAGGGTCTCGGCGATCCCTATCTCGTAGCCTACACCGAGGGAGGGGCCCGTGACCTCCGCGACGACGACGTCGGTCTCCTCCAGCCAGGCCACGTCCCGTTTGAATATCTCGACCTCGCTGATCCCAGCCTCGAACTCCTCCGATACTTGCCCGATGTGCTCCGTCAGGACCTCCCCGTATCCTTTCAGGTGGTCTATCAGCAGCTGGGGGGTATCAGGGTCGTGCCTAACCCCCCGAATTGAGCAGGAGAAGTAGATCTTCATGGGGATATCCATGAGGCCCTCCCTTTTGGAGATTTCCCTCTGAACCAGGACTTCGGGATGCTATGTTGCTTTCTCCTCAGGCTCCTTTATGAGGAACAGTATGAGGGGTGTGACTGTTAAGCCCACTCCGCTCCCGATGAGGAGAAGCTTTTCTGGCCCGAAGGCCTCCCAGAAGTACGCGCCTATTATGGGCGCGGGCAGGTTTATGAGCCCCGTCATGGTCCCCATGAGGCCCAGCACCTTTCCCCTGTCCCTCTGGGGCACGATGTCGGCTATGAGGGCCTGCCATGATGGGCCGCCCATGCCCCCTCCGCCCCTGATGCCGCCGCCGCCGAAGCCCCCGCCTATGCCCAGGATGACGAAGAGGAGGACGAGCTGGTTGTAGCCATGGAGGAATACCAGCCCCAGAGACTCCAATGGTAGGATAGACCGGGCGATGAGGATGTTGGGTATCCTGCCAATGCGGTCCGACATCATCCCCCCTACCAGGTAGAAGCAAGTCATCAATCCAGAGGCTATCGTCTGGAGGGCCCCCCACTGGGACTTGGTTAGGCCTATCACCTCTACGCCGTAGATCACGAGGTATGGGTAGACCATCCTCATGGTGAAGCCTGAGATGCAGGACACGACGAGCATCACGAGGATGGTGCCCCTGAACTTCCCAATCAGGGTCTTGGCATCGGAGCCCAGCGACTCCCGGACCGAAGATCTAGTGGTACTGCCGTCATCGCTAGACAGAGTCTCTCTGAGGAAGATAGCCCTCAAGCTCATCGCCAGGATGGCTGCCCCTATGTAGAGCAGGAGGCCCGTCTTGACGCCCTTCTCGAGGCCCATCGCGTCGATGTACATGCCGCTGATGATGGGCATGACTATGTTAGGGATCGAGGTCACCGTCCTGTATACTCCGTAGGCCGTTCCCCGCCTCTCACGGGGTAGGGAGTCGGCGATTATGGCGTTGAAGGCGGGCATGTAGAGGGCCGACATGGCGTTGAAGATCATCCCCGGAATGACCCACTCCCAGGTCGGAGCCAGAAACAGCAGCACGGGACCAATGATCCGGAGCGTGGTCCCCAGGATTATCACCTTCTTTCTCCCGATCCTATCGGCCAGCACGCCTCCGGGGAGCTGGAAGAGGATCTGGGAGGAGCTCTGGATCGCGGAGATGAGCCCTACCACGAAGATCGGGGCGTTCATCACTTCTAGGAGGTAGAGGGACCACCAGAGGTTCCAGAGCTGGTTGAAGACCTGGTAGAGGCTGCTGGTGAAGGAGATCACCGCGACGTTCCGCACAGAGAAGACCTCCTTCACGAGCTTGAACATCTTAACCTCCTTCACTAGGTTCGCGTCCATTGGAAAAAGCATTCTATGAAATCCAGCTGTAGATCGGGAAATGTCCAGTTTCTGGTCAGTTTTATCCAATAACCTAATCTCGGATAACCACCCAATTTATTCAGAAGATTCCCATAGACAAGGAAAGTATTCCCGGTGGTCGAGTTGTCTGGCGCTGAAGAGGACCTAAAATCTCTCAACGAGAAGATGGAGAGGATGATGCGTAGACTCGACTATCTCGAGGCGATCCTCACTGAGAGCAGGCAGTACCCGGAACTCGCCCAGCTGATGGGTGACCTGAAGGTGGGAGCCGCCCTCTACGGGGAGCCCCTCAAGCTCATCCAGCGCCTCCTCGGCGTCCGCAGATACCTCGAGAAGACCCCTGACTCCAGGGACGAGGTCTCCAGGATCATCCTGAACTCCCTCGCCCTCAGGGGGCCCATGAACATCTCCCAGATGACGCGGGAGGTGGAGAGGGAGAGGGGGACGGCCTCAAGGGTTACGGTGAGGAAGAGGGTCCAGGACCTCCTCGAGGAGGGGGCGATAGAGAAGGGGGACGGCTTCGAGTACAGGCTCATAGAGTAATCAGTGGATCATCGATGAGACACGCGACAGAAAGAATTAACACGCGACATTCTCCACATGGACGCGATAAAGATAACTTCTAGTTGACATTCTCATTATCCGAGAGACTATGGTCTACTGTTCAAGGTGTGGGAGGGAGCTCCCGGAAGAAGCCAACTTCTGCCCAAAGTGTGGAGCCCGGACCAGGAAGGGGATAGAGGACGGGATCAGCATCCCACGGGAGGAGCTGAGGGAGGGGCTCTCCGCCATCGGCGTCGAGATCGAGGCAGCCCTCTCCGAGGCGGGGAGGGAGGTCCAGCAGGCTCTGGGTGAGGCGAGGGATAGCATAAGGGAGGCGGCCGGGAGGAAGACCCTTGTCTGCCCCCACTGCGGTGAGAGGAACAGGAGCGCTGCCAGCTTCTGCCATGGCTGCGGAAAGAGGCTCGAATAACCCTTCCATACTCCAGGTTCTGATCAGCAGTTGATCAGGTTTATCCAGAACACCTATTGGTTTTGACCACCCCCTATTAGATATCGAGGTGAAACGTATTGGATGAACATAGAAGGTTCGCGTCAAAGGACGCCCAGGAGGTCGCCGAGATCTTCGAGACGCTCTCGACCAAGATACCCGACATGCTCAACGGCATCCTGGGGAGCCTGTTCTCCCCGGAGGCCGCCAGCAACATGGGTAAGGCCGTAGCAGAGTTCCGGAAAAGCCTGATCGAAGGGGGCATCTCCGAGGATGAGGCCATGATTATGACCAGAAGCTACCTGGGCACCCTAACCAATTGGAAGAACATAGTGCAGGATGCCCCTTGGTCGAGGCATCACAGAGAGGAGTAGCACTGGGATTGTCCTCCGGAAACATAGTCCGCACCATTTTTTACTCGACTTCGCTTCTCTTCAGAGCCCCAGGTATGCTCATCAAGTTCAAGCTGAAGCGCAGGGGGGCTAAACGGAACTTCAAGAAGGAGCTGATAGCATGTGGCGTACCTCCCTGGGAGGCCGATAAGCTGGCTCAATTGTACCCCTTCGACCTCGGGGACCTGATGAGCCTGACCAGGATCAATTCTAAGAACTAGGCCCTCTTGAACACCCTTTTCACTGCGTCCAGGCCGTCGCCGACGACCTCGACGTCATCGATCTCACCGAGCCCCTCCTCGTGGGCCATCTCTATGTGAGGTATGCGATGCGGGTCGAAGCCCATCGCCCTGGCAGCGGTCGCGTCGGTGGCAACCACGTCGGTTCCCGCGATGATTGTGTCCATCTTGACAGGGTCGCCCCCCACAGGGCCCCTGCCCTCCATCGCCATGAAGCCGTCAATGACTGTGACTGCGGGGGGGAGCACCTTGTTGATGTCGGTGATGACCTTGTGCATCCCCCTCATGTGGTACTTCCCCTTCATCTTGTCTGGTAGGAGGCCGAAGTGGTTCTTCATCCCCAGGGTGACCTGGGTCTCCGAGTGGGTCTTAAGCTTCGCCGCGCTGATTATCGCCGACTCGGCGACTATCCGGGGCACCTTGATCGTCTTCAGCGTCTTGTAGTCTGGAACCTCCAGCTCGACGCGGTCCTTCTCGTGGCGGAGGTTCATCCACTCTACGCCGTTCCTCTCGCACATCTCAGCCATGCCGGTGACCTCGAAGGCCTTCGTGGCGTTGGTCACGGTGGCGTCGGACTCCACGACTATGACCTCCACGGGGATCTCCTTCAGCCTGTGGATAAGGGCCTCAACCACCATCGGATCCGTCGTGGCACCTGTGTCCCAGGTCTTCTTGGTGATGAAGTTCACCTTGACGAGGACCCGGTTGTGACCCTCCAATGCTCTCCGATAGTCAATCAGGTCTAGGGCCCTGTAAACTGGGTCGTGGCCCCTCTCGCCCTTTACGACGGCGACTTTGGACATATTCTCGTTGTCTGTGTCGTAACCGCGACTATAATGTGTTGTTCTGTCAGTATTTCCACATTTGAGCCACGTTTTCCGTGGATATTGCGTAGACAGAAACGATATATCGTCATAGATCTGGTGTCTAATCATGTCAGAAATTTTTACGGCAGTGAAGGGGGGACTACTCTGGGATGGAACAGGCGTCAACCCGATCAAGGACGGTGTCGTCCTGGTCGAGGGCCCCAAGATAGTCGGCGTGGGCAGCTCCAGGGACGTTGAGGTCCCGGAGGGAGCCAATATCATCGACGCCTCGGGGAAGACGGTGATACCCGGCCTAATGGATCTCCACGTCCATATCTTCCAGATGATAGGCCCCCTCAACTACCTTGAGAGGTTCATGATCCCCAACTCTCTAAGCCTCCTATACGCCGTGAAGCACGCAAGGCAGCTGCTGGAGGCGGGGTTCACCACATGCAGGGACCTCGTCTACCCCTTCCCAGAGTACACCGGGAGGGACGCCGTCGCCCTCAGGACCGCCCTGGAGCAGGGGCTGGTCAGCGGCTGCAGGCTCTCAGTGGCGGGGGTCGTCACCTCGACGGCAAGCCACCTCGACGTCATCAGGCCCATGCCCCTACGGGGGACCCACATAACCGCAGACGGCGTCGACGAGGTCCGCAAGATGACCCGCATCTGCGTCGCCGAGCAGGTGGACTGGATCAAGACGACGACCACGGGCGGGATGGCTGGGGGCTTCACCAACGACCCCAACTTCAGGAACTACTCCGTGGAGGAGCTGAAGGTTATAGTCGAGGAGGCCCACGGCTTCGGCCTCAGGGTCGCCTCCCACTCCGAGGGGAAGTTCGGGTGCGCGAACGCCGCCGAGGCGGGCATCGACACCATAGAGCACGCCTCGGAGCTGGACGACGACACCATAGACGTGATCCTCAAGAAGGGGCTCTACACCGTCCCCACGCTTGCACCGTCCTACTACCGAACCGAGTACCTGGGCCTACCATCCCAGTACCTTCCCAAGAAGCTGGGCGGAAAGCCCTTTGACGAACGGCACCTGGAGAGCCAGAAGGCGGCTCTTGAGGCCGGGGTGAAGATGGTGATGGGAACCGATTGTGGCCACGTCTTCCCGCCGGGCAGGAACGCCTGGGAGCTCCAGCTCTACGTCGAGAAGCTGGGCATGTCTCCTGGGGAGGCCCTCCTCCTGGCCACTAGGAACGCTGCTGACGCCCTCGGGAGGCTGAGCGAGCTGGGGACCCTGGAGGCCGGGAAGACCGCCGATCTCATCGTCGTAGACGGGAATCCGCTGGAGGACATCGGTGTGCTGCAGGAGGTCGACCGCGTCAAGGTCGTCATGAAGGAGGGCATGGTCGAAGTGGACAGACGCTGACACAGGCTTCCTCAACCCATAGATTGAAGACCGCGCTGGGTTCAGTAGTGTCCATGCAGCTAGGCTCCGTGTATCTGAACACCGAGGTAGACAGGGAGGGCTTCCTTGAGCTCCTGGGAACCCTGGACCTGAAGCCCCCCGTCATCGTTAAGCCAAACTGGGGCACCTCCAACTGCTTCAGCGAGGCGGAGATCCTGGACTGGGTCCTCGAGGCAGTCGGTGGGGACGCCCTCGTCGTGGAGAGCTACGGCTGGGCCAGGTGTGAGGAGGCCCTCAGGAACGAAGGATTGGGCTCAAAGAAGCGGGGCGACCTCAGGAGGAGCGACGAGTGGTTCCTCAGGTACTCGGGGGTGGACGAGGTCCTGGAGAGGCATGGGGTCGAGTTCATGAACGTCACCGAGGAGAACTGGAGACACAGGACCGCGGACCCGGAGGAGATCAAGGGGCTCGTGGAGGCGAAGTACGAGACCGT
>CAYONH010000006.1:20054-22059 GCA_964405275.1 uncultured Candidatus Bathyarchaeia archaeon
GGACCGCGGACCCGGAGGAGATCAAGGGGCTCGTGGAGGCGAAGTACGAGACCGTCGCCATGGAGGAGATGTACGCCTTCGTTCCCGAGAGGCTCCTCGGAATGAGGGGCGCGGACTTCCTGAGCCTCGCGAAGCTGAAGATGTGGCTGCCCCCATTCAAGGCCTCGTTCACCGTGAAGAACTTCTTCGGCATGATCCCGGGGCCCGGGCGCCTCAGGTACCACGGGAAGAAGAACTGCAGGATAAACCAGAGCATCGCCGACATCTACAAGATCTACGAGAGCCTCTTCGACGTCAAGGGGGTCGTCGAAGCTGTGTTCTCGGCCTCCGTCGCCGAGTCGCTGCGTAAGGTGAACGTACACGAGGACCCCGGCTTCGCCTCAGCCTCCAAGCAGCCCCTGGAGCTGGACGCCGTCATGGCGGCTCTAGTGGGTTTGGACCCCCACGAGCTGGGCTACCTGGAGCATGCTTCAGGGATCTTCGGGGAGTGGGACGACGAAGCGGTGGCCCAGGCCAGGGAAAGTGGCATCAAGATCCTGTGAGACGGCCTTCGTTGCCCCGGATCATGAAGCCGAAGCCTATACGTAAGCATTAAGTGCAGTTCAGACTGAGTAGTCTGAGGAATTTTAATGAGCCGCAAGTTCTACACCGAGGACGAGGTCAACAGGCTCTACTCGGATGCCAAGTCGTATATCATCCGGAGGTGGGAGCCCCGACCGGGGTACAAGCCCCTGATCCTCACGGGGGGCGAGGGGGTCTACTTCTGGGACGCGTCCGGTAAGAGGTACCTGGACCTCATCTCCCAGCTCTACAACGTCCACATCGGCCTCAACAACAGGGAGGTCATAGAGGCCGCGAAGAAGCAGATGGATGAGATGGCCTACGCCTCGCCCAGCTACTTCAACGTCCCCCAGATCCAGCTGGCGAGGAGGCTCGCCCAGATCACCCCGGGGGACCTCTGCAAGACCTTCTTCGGGAACAGCGGGACCGAGGCGAACGAGGTGGCCATCAAGCTGGCCCAGCTCTACAGGGGGGCCTCCAAGATCGTGAGCTACTGGGACGCCTACCACGGCTCCACCTACGCGATGGTGAGCGTCGGTGGCAGCAGCAGGAACAGGCAGCACAGGGGGCTCAGCATCATGGAGGAGTTCAAGCACGTCCCGAGCCCCTACTGCTACAGGTGCCCCTTCAAGAAGACCTACCCGGAGTGCGAGCTCCTCTGCGCCGACTTCGTCAAGTACACCATCGAGAAGGAGGGGCCCAGCAACGTGGCCGCGTTCATGGCGGAGCCCATATGCAGCTGGGCGGGGCAGGTGGTCCCACCGGATGGCTACTGGCAGAAGGTACGGAAGATCTGCGATGAGACCGGGGTGGTCATGATCTTCGACGAGGTGATGACGGGGTTCGCCAGGACCGGGAAGATGTTCGCCTGCGAGCACTGGAACATGGTCCCGGACATCGCGACCTTCGCGAAGGGCATCACCTCGGGGTACGTGCCCCTCGGGGCGACCATAGTGAACAAGAAGATTGCCGACCACTTCGACGAGAAGAGCTTCCCCCACAGCTATACCTACAGCGGACACGCGCTGGCCTGTGCCACGAGCATGGCGGTCATAGACTTCTATTACAAGGAGAAGCTGGCGGACAGGGCGGCGGAGATGGGGGCCTACATGATGGACGAGCTCAGTGGGATGCAGGAGAGGCAGCCCGTCATCGGCGATGTCCGGGGGCTGGGGCTGTTCATGGGGATAGAGCTCGTCTCGAACCCGGAGACGAAGGAGAAGATCCAGCCCGAGGGGCTCACGCCTGAGGAGGCGAAGGACCCCGAGAGGAACCCCATGGTCTACCTCACCGACAAGGCCAAGGAGAAGGGTCTCATCTTCGGCTCCAGCCCGGGGACGGGTATCATCCGCATGATGCCCTACCTGATCATCACCAAGGAGCAGGTGGACGAGGGGCTGAAGCTGCTGGAGGAGACCATAGAGGAGACGGCTAAAAAGTTCGA
>CAYONH010000006.1:22159-24521 GCA_964405275.1 uncultured Candidatus Bathyarchaeia archaeon
GGGAAGACGGCCGCCTTCGGCGTCCCGATGATCGAGAGGCTTGACTGGGAGGAGAAGCGGGTGCAGGGGCTCGTTCTGGCCCCCACCAGGGAGCTGGCGGTCCAGATCGCCATGGACATCTCCAGCTACGGCAACCACACGCCCCTTAGGGTGCTCACCGTCTACGGAGGGGTCTCCATCGAGAGGCAGATAGATGAGCTGAGGAGGGGGGTCCACATCGTCGTGGGGACCCCGGGTCGGCTCATCGACCACATGAGGAGGGGCACCCTGAGGCTGGATGGCATCAAGAGCGTCGTCCTCGACGAGGCCGACAGGATGCTGGACATGGGATTCATAGACGACATCGAGTACATCCTCAGGAATACCCCTAAGGAGAAGCAGATCAGCCTCTGGTCTGCGACCATCGACGACCGCACACTGAGGCTCTCGAGGCGCTACCTCCCAGACTCGGAGATGATAATCGTCAGCAAGGACGAGATCGCCCTCGAGACCATTGACCAGCGGTACATGATAGTGGCGGAGCACGAGAAGTTCGAGACCCTGAAGAGGCTTATCGATTACATGGACGTGGACAGGGCCCTCATCTTCTGCCGTCGGAGGACGACGGTGGACCGCCTCACGGCGAGGCTGAAGAGGGAGAGGTACGATGCCGAGGCGATCCACGGCCAGCTCAGCCAGGCGAGGCGTGAGACGGTGCTCAGGGACTTCCGGGAGTCGAAGCTGACGTTCATGGTGGCTACCGAGGTGGCGGCCAGGGGGCTGGACATCGTCGACGTCCCGTTCATCCTCAACTACGACATACCCGACGACCCCTTCATGTACTTCCACAGGATCGGGCGGACAGCCCGGGCCGGGAAGTCGGGGGTCGCCGTGACGTTTGTCACATTCGATCAGGGCGAGGAGATGGAGAGGATTGAGGCCCTCACGGGGACTCCGATCAAGAAGATGAGCCTGCCGCCTGACTTCCTTCTATAAACTATTTTCTCACAATAGTGCCTCCAGACAGGGGTCCCCTCAGCATTGATCTGGTCGGTTTTATAAGCCGATGAACCTGAGTACGGCCTGATCACGTTGTCATCCTATTTCAGCTCTCAGCCGTCGCCTAGGGAGATCGAGGAGCGGGTGAAGGGGTTCGCCTCCTGGTTCGAGGTGGACCTGGACCGGCTGGGTCACAACCTTGAGGAGATCAGGGGGCGGACCGGTGTGGAGGTCATCCCCTGCGTGAAGGCCAACGCCTACGGTCACGGGCTTGTGCCTGTGGTGGCGTGCCTGATGAGGCGGGGTGTGGGGAGGTTTCTGGTGGCTAAGCTGTGGGAGGCGGTGCAGCTCAGGGAGGCTGGGCTGGACTGCGGGATAATTAACATGGATCCGCTGTTCTTGGAGGGGCAGTTCGAGGAGGTGGTCTCCCGGGGCGTCATCCAGACGGTGTTCAGGGGGGAGACCGCCGAGGGTCTTAGCCGGGCTGCTGTAGGGGTGGGCGTGGAGGCCGAGGTCTTCGTGAAGGTGGACACCGGTCTGAACCGGGTGGGGGTGAGGCACGGGGATGCCGCGGACCTCATAGAGCATGTCTCCTCCCTGCCGGGGCTGAGGGTCGGGGGGATGTTCTCGACGTTCACGGAGAGCCATGAGTTCGACGAGGTGCAGCTCTCCCGGATGCTGGCGCTGGACGGGGAGCTGAGGCGGAGGGGGATCGTGGTTCCCAACAAGAGCATGGCGAGCAGTAACGCCCTGTTCCATTTCCCTAAGTCGTATCTGGATGCCGTCAGGCCTGGGATTATGCTCTTGGGGATCTACCCTGAGGCGGGGGACAGGGGGATGGGTATCGAGTTAAGACCCGCGCTGTCGTTCAAGGCGCGGCTGGAGCATGTGAAGTATGTGGAGGCGGATGAGGCGGTGACCTACAGCCGTCGGTTCGTGGCTCCCCGGAGGATGCGTGTGGGGACGGTGCACGCTGGGTACTCTGATGGGTATCCCCGTGGGCTGACGAGGAAGGGGGTTGTGAGGGTTGGAGGTGAGGTGAGGCCTGTGCTGGGGACGGTCTCGGTGAACCACCACGTGGTGGACGTGAACGGGCTGGACGTGGGGGTGGGGGATGTCGTGGAGCTGATCTCCAGGGAGGGGGAGAACTCGTTGGAGGCGTTGGCTGGGCTTGCGGGGATCATGGTGTACAAGTTCTGCGTGGAGCTGAACCCGTTGATCCCCCGGGTGTACGTGGAGGGGGGGGTGCCTGTGGCGTTGTGGGAGCCCCGTCTGGTGTGAGGGGTATCCATTTAAATTGTGGTGTTGTCTTTTTTTGGGGTAGCCGGGGTAGCATAGCTTGGCTAATGCGCTGGACTCATGATCCAGAGGTTTGCGGCACCAG
>CAYONH010000007.1:0-24235 GCA_964405275.1 uncultured Candidatus Bathyarchaeia archaeon
GGCCACCAGATCTGCTCCATGAAGCCCCTCTTCCCGGGCTCCCAATCGGGCTCCTCCAGTAGGTCCTTGCCTGTGTAGTGCGAAACGATGCTCGGGTCCTGCCATTTTGGGTTCCTCCTGTAGTCCGCTTCGAGTGCGTTATCTATCCACTCCGTCTCGGGGACGTCACCTCTCAGTGGCGTTTCAGCACCCGCGATGTACCAGAGGTGGGGCCTTCTCCTGTCTGCCTCGTCGTCGTACTTCCGGATCTTCTGGATAATCCTTCTGTAGAGCCCCTTTAGTATGGCTAACCCGTCCTTCGTGTTTAGTATTCTTTTATCCTAAAATAAATGTTATTGATTGTACGTAGTGCTTCTCCTTCCCTTTCTAATGGTTATCGAGGGACACGGTACCGGGGTAGGCTGAGGATGATTTAACGGTTTACAGGGAGGATCCGAGTCTCAGTGCCAGGAGAGGGGGGGCAAGCGTCCAAGCGGGAAGCAAACGCCATTTACCGGAAGCAACCTGAAGGGCGCTCCTCTCCGATCATATTCAGCCTAAAAACGCGCTCCTAAACCACAGATCCAAGCATGCTGAAAACAGTGAAACCAACACGGCCACCCCAACCGGCGTCACACGAAAAACCCAACGCTAGATCACTATGAACAGCTACAGACGCGAAAAAAATCGCTTATCATATGCTACCGCTCACAGCCGCCAGACGCTTATCCTATACCAGCCGCATAAGCCCAGCAATATTTAAAAGACCCAACCCCATCACCAAGGTGGAAAACCATGAAGGCCAGCAACTTCAGAGAGATCAAGGGGATGGCCTACACCCGACGTAAATACATGAGGGGCATCCCGGGCTCCAAGATAGTCAAGTTCACCATGGGCAACCCCAACGGGGAGTTCAGCCACACAGTCGAGCTCGTCAACCTCAAGGAAGGCCAGATCCGCCACAACGCCCTCGAATCAGGCCGCATCGCCGCCAACAGGACCCTCGAACCCCTGGGAAGGGAGAACTTCTTCCTCAAGATAGTACCCTACCCCCACATGGTCCTAAGGGAGAACAAGCGCCTCAACGTCGCCCAAGCAGACCGATTCCAGGATGGCATGAAGAAGGCCTACGGGAAGCCAGTGGGCACAGCTGCCGCCCTAAGAAGGGGGAAGACCATACTCATCGCCAAGGTGAACGAGGAAAACCTGGAGGATGCCAGGGTAGCCCTCAAGCGGGCCTCGGACAAGTTCCCCATACCCTGCAGGGTTATAGTCAAGAAGAACAACTGACCAACCTGAACTCCATATTTTCATACCACGTGTAACCGGCCACGGGTAAAAAGGATAAAAGCAACCACAACCCAGCCAGCATGAGGGCCCAGATGTACGACCTGGAGACGGAGAGAGCCGCCGACGAGATCCGGAGACTCGACGCCCGAAGGGTCCTCGTCCAACTCCCGGACGGCCTCAGACCCGGAGGCCTCACCCTCGCAAGGGAGCTCCAGCAGCTCACCGGGGCCGAGGTCATCCTCAGCGGCGACTCGTGCTACGGCGCATGCGACCTCGCCCTCACCCAGGCCGACGCCGTGGGCGCCGACCTCATAATCCACTACGGCCACAGCCCCATGCTCCAGGCCCCCGGAACCCCCGTCCTCTACATCGAGGCCAGAGTCGACTTCGACGCTGAAGCCCTCATCGCACAGGTCCAGCCCCACGTCAAGGACTGGGCCACCATCGGCCTCACGGCCACCGTGCAGCACGTCCACAAGCTGGAGGAGATAGCGGAGTCCCTGAGGAAAGCAGGACACGACGCTATCATCGGGACGGCAGGGGGACGCGTCGCCCACGACGGCCAGATCCTCGGATGTGACTACACCTCAGCCCAGACCATAAAGGACAGCGTAGATGGATACCTCTACATCGGAGCAGGTGTATTCCACCCCATCGGCCTCTCCATCGCCACAGGGAGGCCCGTCGTCAAGGCCAACCCCTACACGATGACGGCCGAGCCCCTCGACGACCGCGAGGTGACCCGCACTGCCATGAAGCGGATGGCCGCCATCGAGGCCGCCAAGGGGGCCACCAGATTCGCCGTCATAGTGAGCCTGAAACCCGGCCAGCTCCAGCTGGAGGCAGCCCTCGCGATACAGAGGAGGCTGGAGAAGGCGGGTAAGGAGGCCACGGTGATCGTCCTCGACGAGGTTGGCCCCATCCAGCTCGGAAACTTCACCGAGGCCGAGGCCTTCGTGGAGACCGCCTGCCCAAGGATCGCCCTCGACGGTATCGCAGACATCCATAAACCCATTCTCACACCCGCTGAAGCCCTAGTAGCCCTCGGCGAGATGCGGTGGGAGGAGCTCTGGGGACGCAACTATTTTAGCGTCAGCCACGATCACATTGTTTATAATGAAGAGATGTGATAGGAGCACTGCTTTCGCGGTCTCAAGGACCCCAGAAGCGCATCCATCACTCTCAATCCGATCAAAGAGCTGAAAGAAAACATGTTAAAGAAAGGATTCAAGGACAGGGACGTTCTCCCCGGAGACGAGCTCGCTGTCATCGAGGTCCTCCAGGACGGCGACGGGACCTACCAGGAAAAGGGCCAGGTCAGGGCCGAGGAGCTGGGCACCGCCAGATACGACCTCGACAAGAGGAAGGTCAACGTCGAGAAGAAGACCCGGGAACTAGTCCTCCCCGAGGACGGCCTCGACGTCATCGCCGAGGTAGGCTCCGTCATGAGGAGGGACGCCAGGGTCGACATAAACATGATCGATGGTAGGAAGACCACCAAGTCTTTCACCGGCGTCATCCACTACTACGACGTGGACAGGGAGTTCCAGAGGGACATGGCGAGCGCCGTCAGGAACGGCGACATCGTCAAGGCGAAGCTCATCAACGTCAAGAACCGGCTCAACCAGCTCAGCATAAGGGGCCCCGAGTACGGCGTCATCTACGCCTACTGCTCTAGGTGCGGGAGCATCCTGGAGATGCACCAGGGACGCCTCCACTGCGCCAGCTGCGACAGGTCGGAGCGGAGAAAGTTCGCCAAGACCTACGGTAAGGAGGAACTGGAGTGAAGCTCAAAATCGTAACCGAGGAGAGCGACAAGATCGAGATGGAGGTTGGCGAAGAGGGCCACACCCTCCTCAACCTCCTCCAGGACTCGATGCACGCCCACAAGGACGTAAAGATGGCCGGCTACACAAAGCCCCACCCCCTCATGGACAGGTCCTCCCTGTTCATAACCGTGAAGAAGGGCAAGGACCCCAAGAAGGCCCTCATAGAGTCCGCAGAGGACGCAAAGGCCAAGATAGAGGACTTCCTCAAGAAGTTCAACGACGAGGTCGCGAAGAAGAGAGACTGAGCGACTACATCCTGCCCGAGGGTGGAGAGATGTACAGCCTGCGGGAGGTCAAGAAGGAGATCCGGGTTCTAGGAATCGCCGCCAGGAGCAGACCAGACTCCGAGATCCACGCCGTCGGCGTCGTCTACAGGGGGCGGTTGTACCTGGATGGCGTCATGAGGACTTCCGCCAAGGGACCGGACATCACCGAGGAGGTGGCCGCTATGATAGGTGAGTCCCCTCACAGACCCCAGATACGGGTGATACTCCTCGACACAGCCCTATTACCCGACGGAGTGAAGATAGACCCCATCAGACTCTCCGACAGCCTATCAAAGCCAGTCGTGGCCATGAACACTGTAGAACCCACGGCTCCGGGAGACGAACACATCCAGGATTTTACATACAAACATGGGGACACCGAGACGCCGGTCCTCTCCGTGGGGCTCAGGAGACAGACGGCGGCTCAGGTACTGAAGACCGCATCCCCCGCCGGAGGTCCCCCGGAGGCCCTCAGGGTCGCAGAAATCATAGTTTCAGCAGTTTTAGACAAAAAACACAGCATAATATTTAAAAGGACTTGATCAGCCTATCATCGAACGGTGGGGTAGTTCTCTGTGAAGTTCTGCTCGAAGTGTAGCACGGTCCTCAAGCTGGATGCCAAGAAGAAGCTCCTGGTCTGCCCCAAATGCGGCCACGAGGAGCCATCTGAGGCACCCATAGTGGTCACCAGAAACACCGAGGAGAAGGACAAGGTCGTCGTCATCGGGAAGAAGGAGAGGGAGCTGAGGACCCTCCCGCAGACCAAGGTCAAGTGCCCCAAGTGCGATAACCTGATGGCCGAGTGGTGGATGGTCCAGACCCGGAGCATCGACGAGAGCGCTACCCAGTTCTTCCGCTGCACCAAGTGCGGACACACTTGGCGCGACTACGGATAGCCACAATCGAGCGATTAATTTTATTAACACGCCTATCAATAGGGTACCAGCATCATCACAATCAACTGGTGGATTAGATTTGTTTGAAGTGGAGATATCAAAGATCGAGCCCTTCCGCAACCTCGTGAAGGCGCTCTCCGTCATCGTCGAGGAGGGGACATTCAACATGAACGAGGCCCAGATCAAGCTCCTCGCCATGGACCCCAGCCACGTCGCCATGGTCGACTTCGAGCTCCCCCGGGAGTTCTTCGACAAGTACAGCTGCGAGGGGGAGCCCCGACTTACGGTCAACATCGGCGAGTTCCTCAAGTTCCTGGACAGGGTCGACAGGGACGAGCACGTCACCATAAAGCTCGACGAGGAGCAGGCCCGCCTGGTCATCCTCTGCAAGCGGGGCGGCCACAGCCGCAGGTTCATGATGCCCATCCTGGAGCCCCTGGACGAGGAGGTCCCCCAGCCCAAGATATTCTTCAAGGCCTCCGCCAGGATACTCACAGGGAGCCTCCGCAGGGCCATGAGGGACGCCAGCCTGGTCAGCGAGCACGTCAAGCTGGAGGTCGGGGGAGAGACGTTCAAGATCAGCGCCACCGGGGACATGGGGAGCGCCCTCAGCGAGTGGGAGAAGGACTCCGACGAGCTCCTGGAGCTGAAGGCTGAGGAGGACTCCAACGCCAACTTCACCCTCAGCTACCTCAACGACATAGTCAACGCCGTCCAGGCCTCCAGCGAGGTCGCCACCCTGGAGCTATCAACCGACATGCCAATCAAGATGGACTTCGAGCTCCCCCAGGGACGTCTCATCTACTACCTCGCCCCCATGATCGGCGTCTAGACCCACAAACAACCCTTTTTCATCTATTCTCACCCATTTCACGGTAAGTAAAGCATAATATCTCACTGTGAAGCCATTGAACTAGGACTAACACCGGATGATCTCGGAGAGAGAAGCCGCCAAGTACCCATTCCTCAGGGATGCCGTCAGCCTAGTGGATGTGCTGGACATCACCCTCGACGACCTAGTGGACCCCTCCTACAGGAAGGTCCTTGACCGGGCCGAGGACAGGGTCTCCCAGGCCATCCTGAAGGGGGAGACCGACTCACGCCTCGGGGACCCCCTCACCGAACTCCTCTCCTACCCCGTCGCCAACATGTTCGTCACCGTCCTGGGCGAGGACTTCCTGAGCAGGAGGTACGCCCTCTCTGAGGCCCTCAGGGCGGAGGAGATCCTCAGGGAGGAGGGGGAAGCCCGTGTGGCGAAGATGGCCAGGACCGAGTTCGAGTGGACCCTGAACCTCGTCTCCGAGAGCCTGGACGGGCGCATCTACAACTTCGAGCTCCACTTCGGCGACTACCTTAGGAACGCCGCTGTCTTCCGGGAGCCCAAGTGGAAGCTGGTGAACCGGATGATGAAGGACGGCTACGTCCTCCTCACCCAGCCCGAGGCGACACGGCTCCTCAAGGAGGAGATTCAGAGGAGGATCTTCAGCTTCGTCTCGGTCCCCGCCAAGATCAACCTCCCGGAGCCCCTCAGGGAGAGGACGAACCGGCTGGCGAAGGTGCTGAGCGAGAACAGGGCCAGCATCACGGGCGAGGACCTGCCGTCGGAGGTGGTCATGGAGGCCCTCCCGCCCTGCATTAGCACAGCGTTCGAGGGGCTCATAGCCGGGAAGAGGCTGGGCCACATGGAGAGGTTCGCCCTCACATCCTTCCTGATAAACGTCGGGATGGAGATAGACGACATAGTGAAGGTCTTCGCCTCCGTGACCGACTTCGACGAGGAGTTCACCCGCTACCAGATAGAGCACATCGCAGGCCTCAGGGGCAGCCGGACGAGGTACACGCCGCCCACCTGCTCGACCCTCCGCACCCACGGGGTCTGCGTCAACCCCGACAGGATCTGCGGCCGGATAAAGCACCCCTTGAGCTACTACCGGAGGAGGATCTGGATGCTTCAGAGGCAGGAGGAGGAGAGACAGGGGGATGTCAACCCTCAAATATCAGAGTGAAGCAGATAACTGGAGCCAACTCCACTTAGGGAATGTGACCAAGACGGACGACGGATCCAAGATGCCCCCACGCGGACTGCACCACTGCAGGTACTACGACAACCTCGTTAGATACAACCCGAACCTTTGCGGTAAATGCTCCCACAACGGCTTCAGACCCCGCGAGGACGACGGGGAAGACGCCGATACCTGTTTTTAAGGGAACGCTCAACCTATTCAGTGGAAATCCGATGGCTGAACAGGACTGGGGCAGCGAGGGGTACATCGCAGACAACTTCAGGACCTTCTACGCCTCAGGCGCCAGCAGGGTTGAGCCCCCCACCGAGATGAGGCAGAGGGAGTTCGGCTTCCTCAGCTTCGGCGGGAGATCCATGTTCCGCCACATAGGCTTCGAGGACACGCAGCAGCTCAGGGGCTACATGAGGGAGTACGCCCCGGCCCACACCTACTTCTCCGCGGCGTACTATGAGGACCCCAGGGCCAACATGGAGTACAAGGGCTGGCTGGGAGCTGACCTGGTCTTCGACATCGACGCCGACCACTTCGACCTCCCCTGCCAGAAGGTCCACGACAGGTGGACGTGCAGCAACTGCGGAGAGGAGGGGATGGGGCACGCCCCGGATCTCTGTCCCAGCTGCCAGAAAGCCAAGTTCGTGGAGGAGAACTGGCTCTGCAGTGAGTGCTTGACCGCCGCGAAGTACGAGGCCCAGAAGCTCCTGGACATCCTAATCCAGGACTTCGGGTACGAGGGCACCGGCGACCTCTCTGTCAACTTCTCGGGGAACCGGGGCTACCACGTCCACGTGCAGAACCCCACGGTGAAAGGGCTCAACCAGCTCTCGAGGAGGGAGATAGTCGACTACATCCTGGCCATCGGCATAGAGCCGGAGTACCACGGCTTCGTCTCGAGGGCCGTGGGAGGGGGCTCGTCGATGTCCAGCGACGGTTGGAGGATGCGCACCGCCCGGGCCCTGTATGACTTCATCGGGGAGCTGACGCCCGAGGGGATGCGGGAGCTCAAGCTTGCTAAGGCTGCCCGGGAGAGGCTAGAGGAGAACAGGGACGCGATACTCGAGACCCTCGTGGAGCGCCACCCCAGCGGTATATTCAGGTACATGACCAAGAACACCCTTGAGAGGCTAATGGCCGCAGCCGTCAAGGGGCAGGCCTCCTCCATAGACACGGTGGTGACCACAGACCTCAGGCGCCTCATCAGGCTCCCCAACACCCTCCACGGGAAGACGGGATGGCTGACCCAGAACGTGCCCATCATCGAGCTGCCCGACTACGACCCCCTCATAGAGTCCATCGCGTTCAAAGAGGGGACAGAGAGTATACATATCAGGAGGACTCCGATAATCGAATTGGGTGGAGATGTGTACGGCCCCTTCGAGGATGAGACCGTGGAGCTTCCCCTCGCCGTGGCCATGTTCATACTCGGCAGGAAGGCGGGGAGGGTAGTGAGGTAAGCGGCATGTACGACAGGCTACTGGAGGCGTGGAGGAGGGAGAGGCATAGGAGGGACCTCCAGCCCCTTCAGGAGGGCTTCTACGGGGAGATGACGGACTATGTCTCCCAGCTCCGTGAGCAGACCAAGATGATAGACAGGTCCTCCCTCAAGGGGCGCATCTCGGACAAGGAGAGGGGCCACGCGGAGAGGCTGCTCAGGGAGCTCTCCCAGATTAGGCTGAGGAAGATCGTGGGAGCGGAGCTGGACGGGGAGGCCATTACGGGTTCGTCCCTCACGAGGGAGGAGAGAGCCCTCCACGCGGACCTCCGCACCGTGCTCTCGGGCCACGAGGAGAGATTGAAAAGTATATTAATGGGTCGTGTGCCCCAAATAGACGCAAAACCCCCGCAGAGGGCAGACCAGAAGGTGGTCCGGTTCCTCCAGGCGGTGCCGGCGATAATGGGCATCGACATGAAGACCTACGGCCCCTTCAAGCCGGAGGACGTGGTCTCGCTGCCCGTTGAGAACGCTGAAAACCTAATAAGGCGGGGTATCGCAAAAGAGGTGGAGATTCCAAAATGAAGTTCCCGCGTACAATGAGGACACACTGCCCGAGGTGCAAGACGCACACCGAGTTCAACGTCTCCCTCTACAAGGCTGGGAAGAGGAAGGCCGCGAAGCAGGGTGAGAGGCACCAGAAGGTCCGGAAGAGGGGCTACGGAGGGCAGAAGTTCCCGCTACAGCACAACCAGGCCAAGGTCACGAAGAAGCAGTCACTCATGCTCAAATGCGGCGAGTGCGGCTACACCCATCAGCGGAAGGGGATCAGGCTCAAGAAGGTGGAGTTTGAATAGATGGCTGAATGGGAGAACCTTATCCCCCGTCCCAGCTCCCGTTTCCTGAGGGTGCGCTGCAGGACCTGCGAGAACGAGCAGATCATCTTCAGCCACACGACCCACGTCATCAGCTGCAGGACCTGCGGTGAGACCCTGGCCGAGCCCACGGGCGGGAAGGCCGACATCAACGGCCCAGTGATAGCCGTACTAGGGTGATTATATGAGTGAGAGTCCTTCGGATTGGCCTGAGGTCGGAGACCTCATCGTCGCCACGGTAGTCCGTATCGTGGGCCACGGTGCCTATGTGACTCTCGACGAGTACGACAACAAGGAGGGGCTGCTCCACATCTCGGAGATCTCGTCCTCCTGGGTCAGGAACATCAGGAACCACGTCAGGGAGAGGCAGAAAGTTGTCCTCAACGTCCGTCGTGTCGACCCATCCCGAGAGCAGGTCGACCTCTCCCTCAGGCGGGTCACCCAGGACGACAAGAGGAAGAAGCTGGAGGAGTGGAAGAAGAACCGGAAGGCCGAGGGCCTCCTGAGGTCCGCCGCTGTCTCACTGAAGATGAGCGAGGAGGACATATTCAAGAAAGCCGGCTTGAAACTGGTCGAACACTACGGCAACCTCTACGCCGGTCTGGAGGCCGCCGCGAAGAACGGGGCTGAAGCCCTCCACGAGGCGGGGTTAACGAAGAAGATCTCCAAGACCTTGGCGGAGGTCGTGAAGGGCAAGATCGTGATCAAAGGGGTATCCATCGACGGGGTCATAGAGATAACCTCCATGGAGTCAAACGGCGTGGAGGAGATCAAGAACACCCTCCTGGCGGCCAAGGAGGTGGCCTCGGAGAACGAAGCGGAAGCGGTCCTCACAAGCCTGGGCGCACCAAAGTACAGGATAGAGGTGATCGCGGAGGACTATAAGACCGCGGAGGCGACAATGGACAAGATCGTGGAGGCCACGACGAATACCTGGGCTGACCACGACGGCAGCTTCACGTATACCCGTGAGTGACAGGGTGTTCACGCTTGGTCTGGCTACTCAGGAAATGCGTAAAATGTGACCGTTACACCTTGAATCAGGAGACATGCCCGACCTGCGGGGGGCCGGTCAAGACGCCGCACCCGGCCAAGTTCTCCATGGACGACAGATATCAGAGTTACAGGCTAAGGATGCTCCGCATGGCGAAGGAGAAGCAGGCCAAGCCCGCCCCAGAACCTTAACCTGATATTCCTCCACAGCTTGTCATATTGATGAGAAATATTGTCTTCCTACCTGTGCTCCCTAGTGAAAGGTTTAAGTGATTTCCATTCTAACATCTGATAGGAGATTCATATGGCTAGGAGCTATGTCAGAGTTTACGGGCCGCCTCTCGGGAAGGCCATTAACACCCTTGAGGCCGTGGCGGTTGAACTCTCTAAAACCACTGAGGTCAAGTTCAGCCACAAGTGCCTCCCATACCCCTCAACCATGCAGTCTAACACCAATGACTGGGATGCCTATCTCAAGAACATGACGAAGACCTACGTTGACTGCTACGAGCCGGTGAAGATAATCAGCGAAGCGCAGTCCATGCTGGGTGAGTACGACTTCTTCTACGAGTGGGTCAAGAAGCCCACGATGAAACAGGTCGAAGACCTTCTGGGGAAGATCGACGAAGCATTTGACGGCCTAGGCTGCTATTACACCCTGACAACAAAGTAGGCCAGAGCAACTCTACATTTTTTTCTTATTTTTAACCTACCAGTGAAAGTTCCGGCTCTGATTGGAGCCCTCAGGGTTTCAGTAAAGGATGCCGAGCCTGTGCAGTTCGTCCACCAGGACCGAGCGGGTCTGCTTCAGCTTGGTCTGCCCCTCGACGAACTCGTCCCCCGTCACACCTCCCTTCCTGAAGCTGTCGTCCAGCTCCTCAAGCTGCCTGTCGATATCGGAGATGCGCTCCTTCAGTATGTCGGCGTATTCGACGGAGTCCTTCGCCTGGGACTCCACGGGCTCCACATCCGTCCTCACGACCCCGTCCTGGATCCTCAGGATGCGGTCGGCTGATCTGGCGGCGGTTGGGTCGTGGGTCACCATGATGATCGTCTTACCCATCTCCTTGTTCACCTTGTTGAGGTAGTCAACTATGATGTTTGCGTTGACGGAGTCCAGCTCCCCCGTCGGCTCGTCCGCGAGGATGATGGCTGGGTCGTTTGCGAGGGCCGCCGCGATGGCGACGCGCTGCTGTTCTCCTCCGCTCAGCTCCCCCGGCTTGTGGTTCTTCCTCTCACTGAGCCCCACGATGTCGATGAGCTCGTCCACCCGTCGGTCCTGCTCCTCTCCCGAGGCCCCGAGGGCGATCATGGGCAGCTTAGCGTTCTCGGCGGCGGTGAGGGTGGGGATCAGGTTCAGAGTCTGGAATATGTGACCCACGGTCTGTCTCCTGTACTCCACAAGCTCCTGGGGCTCGAAGTTGGTGATCTCCTTCCCGAAGACGGTGATCGATCCAGAGGTCGCCTTGTCCAAGCCTCCGATGATGTTGAGGAGAGTCGTCTTCCCTGAGCCGGAGGGCCCGATTAGGGCGATCATCTCCCCCTCTTTCACGGTCAGGTTAAGTCCCCTGACGGCGCGTATCTCCATGGAGCCGATCCTGTAGATCTTATTCAGGTCCTTAACGACAATCGCCATTTACCCACAACACACTCCTTTACAATACTCCATTTCTCTCACTCGATTAACCTCCAGCTGAGCTTAGAGCTGCTCTGCCTCAGGGCTACCACGATGGGGATGATCGCCGATAAGAGTATGACGACAACGATGGCAGCTATGAAGGTCAATGAACCCTGGTCGAAGATGACCCGGCGGAGGATCAACCCCCCGGATAGGTTGGAGAGCTTCACGTCTCCGATGACGTTGATGTAGCCCACGATGGCGCCCAGTATCATTGAGAATGAAAGCACCCCGATGTTCTCCACGATGAGCATCTGGAAGAGCTGCTTGAAGGAGAACCCCCTTATTGCCATGAGGGTGATCTCCTTCTGCCTCTCCCCCAGGGTCGTTGAGACCACCAGTGCCACACCCAGTGACGAAACCAACGTCGCGAAGGCTATCCCCAGCCGCTGCACCTGGATCGGACCCTGGAGGAATATGTTGCCTGATGCAGACTCCAATCCACTCTCAAGGGTGTAGATCGCCTTCACGTTGTCGCTCATGTCTCTAACGGCTGCCTCGAATCCCTCGACGTCGGCCCCGGGCTCCATTCGGACAAGGATCACCGTGTTAATCACGTCTAGATCATAATAATGTTCGTCTAGGAAGCCGTCTGGCACATAGGAGGGTAGGTTGTAGGCGCCCGTCGACGGTCCGAAGAACTCGACTATGGTCTGGTTTACGTAGACGTTGAATCTTATTTTGAATGTGATCAGGTCGCCCTTGGAGATTTTGAAGGCCTGCTCGAATCCCCGGTTCATCATGATCACGTCGTTACGGGTAGCGAGGGTGTTGAAGGCTGCCTCGCTTCCCAGGGTGAACCACTCCTCCTCGTAATAGGCTGTCTCCGCCCAGTCAACGGGGTCGATGGCCCGGACGGGAATGTCGACGTAGGCTGATTTTGCGTAGAACCACCTCTCAACCGCTGTCGATGCCACGCCGTCCAGAGCCTCGATGTCCTGGACGAGCTCCTCGTACCCATTATCACTGAAGAGCCAGATGGATGCATCCGATCCGATGTTCCACTGGATGCTCCTGTACATCTGGTTCCTGGAGGTGGCGAGACCACCCACGACGGAGACGCTGTACCCGAAGATCAGGGCGATCAGGAAGGCGATGGCCGTCGTCCGCCGCAGGCTCCTCCGGGCGCTTAGGGTTGAGACCTTGCTGAGCTCCCCTATGAAGCGTCCCGCTACGTTCCCAAGCCCTTCCTGGATCCTGAAGGAGCCCTGGATGAACAGCTTGGTGAATCCCCAGAAGAACAGGATGGGCCCCAGGTAGCTGAGGAGGAGGTCGAAGCCCCACCAGGTCGTGTAGAGCAGCTGGACGATCATGCCGCCGCCCGTGGGCGCGAAGGAGTCGACGCTGATCCCGAATAGGAGCATGAGGAGCTTGTAGAGGCCCAGGATGAGGGCCACCGCCGGCTCCAGGCGGCTGGGAAGCTTCTCCGCCTCGAAGCTCTCGTGCTCCTTCAGTGCGTCGATGACACTCATGTTGGAGACCCTCCGGGCGGGGAGGAGGACTGAGAGCACCGAGATCGTGATGCTGAAGATGAATACGAAGGCCACCGTCGAGGCCGAGACGAATGAGAACCCCGTGACGGAGGTCGAGCCTATTCCCACGAAGGGGAGTATGATGGAGCTGGCGACCAGCCCAATGAGGCCAGAGAGGACTCCTACGAGACTAGACTCCACCAGGAACGTCATGAAGACCTGTCTGGGCGTGAAGCCCTTGGTCAGCAGTAGGCCGACCTCCCTCCTCCGGCTCCCCAGCATGACGTCGGAGACGGTGACCCCTACGTACCAGGCGGTGAAGAAGACCGGGAGGGCTAGGACAAGGAAGCCCGTCTTGAAGCTCTCTATCAGGTCCTGCACGACCACGAGTATGTCCTGGAGGAAGTTCTGCCAGGAGTGGAGCTGGTAGATGCGGACCTCGTTGTCTATCTGCTCGGAGATGAATCTTATCCTCTCTATGGAGCCCGCAATGTCCCACGGGTTCACGACTCTATCCCTGTCTACTTCGACGAGGATCTCATAGGTTAGTTCCTTGTTGGGAAGACGGTCCTCATAATAGACTATCGAGAAGAGGGGGGCGAACGAAATCGGGTGAACGAAGAGGAGGTCGTGAGGGGGCTTGTGAAGCTCCTGACCCGAGCCGAACAAGATGGAGCTGACGTAGTCGGGCCTCTCCTCCGAGACCTTGATGTAGCTCTTCAGGTCCACGTCCACGAAGCCGGCGACGGTGAGGTTGGTGTAGAAGGTCTTGAATCCCGGGGGGCTGATGGGGTTGTGCGTGAAGATGACCAGCGTCACATTCATGCCCACCTCCAGATCCGGGGCGTGGCTGGAGTCGATGTCCACGTATATCTCCCCGGGTCTCACCCCCCTTGAGCCGGGTCCGAAGACGTCGTACCAGAGCGTGGAGTTCTCCTCGACTGCCGCGATGTCGAACGCCACGTTGTTCTCTGGATTGAAGTAGTCGACCCAGTTGATCATGGCGTCCCATCGGATGACCTGCTCCGTGTTGACGACGTTCTCCAGTTGTCCTATCTCCGCCTCGAGGTCTCTGTAGTCGACTAAGGTGACATCCCGGACCAGGTCCGCGGTGATTATGTCCACGGGCACGAGGTCCATGGCCTCGTCGAGCATCTCGAACCCGACCTTCTCGGCTCCCAGGATGGTGCCTGCGAAGAGGGTCGTCGCTATGGTGACGCCGAGGAAGAGGGCGATGAAGCCCCCCCAGCCCCTGACGAGGCGCTTGAGTCCGTAGGCGAACATGTAGGTTTATCCTTCCACGGTTTTCCGGAGTGTAACCAGTTTCAAAGTTATGGTAGGGGCTGCATAAAAGAATATAGTGGGCAGTCTCTTGGTTTTTTCCTATTCTAATCTAATTCTTCTGTGTGAGACAAAGGAAATTGGGTAGGTGGGACGCTTAGTTCTCGGTGACCAGCTCGTCCTCTTCCCTCTCTCTTCTGAGGGCCCGCCTCTCCATGATCTCCTCGTAGAATATGAAGACGGGGGTGATCACCCAGAGGATTATCATGACCCAGAAAAGGATGGAGTCCCAGTCCATTTTACTCGGCCTCCTCCTTCTTCTTGCCGCCGCCCCTTATCCTTGAGAGGAGTCCTATGCGTTCTGAGGGGGCTATCCTTTCGACCCTCCAGTCAGCCTTTGCCTCCTCTTGCACGAGGCGTTTATAGTCGATGCCGGGTATTCGTAGGAGTTTCTCCGGGATGAGTCCATTGGGTCGGAAGATCATGACTATTAGGAGCAGTGTCGCTAGGAGCTGCGACTCGAAGATCACGATCGGATACCAGATGAATTTCACAAGAGCCCACTTGTATACGATGATTATCCTTCTCATGGCGATGATGAGGGCGCAGCCGATGAAGGTGCCTGCGTTGTTTCCCGCTCCGCCGATCATGAGCATGAGCCACGGCCAATAGGTCCAGGTCGCCCTGATGAAGTTGGACTGGATGATATAGGAGTAGTAGTATCCAATTATGACCCCTACGACGGCTGTGATGCCCGATGCGAACATGAGGACATTCCTGCGTATCGCCACGACATCCTTGCCGACGCTTTGGACGGTGAGATCGTTCTCCCTGACGCCCCTCATGAGGCGTCCGTAGGGCGAGTTAAGCATGGTGCGTAGAATGAAGTAGCAGATAATCCCTATTAGCATAGTTGCTACTGCCATAATTATCGTCCTGTCTCCTGGGTACCACTCAAAGACGTTGGGTACCCACATCCCGAGCGTTCCCCCCGATATCCAGACAACGTTCCTGCCAAGTATCTGGGCTGCGTCCGCCATCGTGATCAGCGTGATTATGAGGTAGGTCGCCCTGAGGCGGATGGCTGGCAGGGAGATCACGTAGCCCATTATCCAGCCCATCAGGAATCCTAGGGCGATGGACAAGAGGAACATGGACATGCCGAACAGCGCGTGCTCCGCGATGTAGTCATTCATGAGATACGTGTTAAACTGGTTGTTGTAGTTCCAGTCATAGTCAGTAGCGTAAGGCTTCATCCCTATGTTGGCGTTTGTACCCACCCAGTAGATTATTCTCGCAATAAAGGCTGACACCGTGTAGCCTCCTATCGAGGCGGAGACTGCGCAGCCAAAGTTGGGGACTCCTGCGTTCCCGTATTGGAAGTTCAGGGCCATGGCGACTATGACGAATAGCCCGAAGTACATGGCGATGTCGATAATGATTCTCTGGTATACTACCGCTGTAGATGCTGCTATCTCTATCATTCTTCTTTCGACCTCCCTAGGCGCGTCATAAGCCTCTCGTATCCTCCGCCTACGCGCCATCTTGCCCACCACCCCGTCACCCCTGATGGCTCTATCAATAGAATGGCTATTGTGGCTAACATGGGTATTATGGGTCTGTACTCTCCTACCCAGAGCCCGAATGTCTTCATCCCTTGGGCTGTTAAAATGATCTCTACTATGCCTATGGTGAATCCCCCGATTATCGCTCCGTAGATATTATTTAGGCCTCCTAGTAGGCTGCCTGCCATGCAGCTAGTTAGCAGTCTGGCTCCGGCTCCTGGTGATCCCATGAACCACATTGGGAGAAGCGCTCCTGCCAGACAGGCCATTCCGCCCGTTATGAACCACGAGGCGACCTGGATCTTCTCAATGTTAATACCCAGAACCTGAGAGAGCTCGGGGTCCTCGGCTGAGGCCTTCATGGCGATTCCGAACTTTGTCTTTGTGAGCATCCAGCGGAGTCCTAAAGATATGCTTATGACTAGGAAAAGGGAGACCGGGAAGATTCCCTGAAAACCGAAAATCTTGAAGTCCTCCTTCTTCAGGAGGAACCCGTAGGACATCAGACCGTAGGTCACACGGGTCCAATAAGCAAATATGTGCTGGAACTGCGCCATGAATATCTGGATGGCGATAGTGGAGATGGTCAACACGATTGCGCCTCCACCCATCCGTCTAAGCGTAGATACCACAATCTTGTAAAGGAAGATCCCCATGAGCCCTCCAAGTAAGAACGAAGCGGGGAACCCATAGTATGGGCTCATCTCGAAGTACCTCACGCAGATGAAGCTTACGTAGACTCCGAAGCCCGCATAGGTTCCGTGGGCGAAGTTGGGGATCTTAGCTGTCATATGCGTCAAAGTGAAGCCAATGCTCAGAATCGTAATCAAAGACGCATATACAATAGCACTCATCCAAATTACTGGAATAATCAATTTGAATCCACTGAACATAACGCTTAAAAAATATATATAACATTTTGGATAAATACCGCCACGTAATCTGTTACTGATTACCTATCTTAAGTCTTAAATATTCAGGGCGTTTAATAAATTCGGAAGTAAAAGGTGAAAACTATGGCACAAAGTAATCAGACTATGCTAGCCGTGTTGCTAGTCGTAGGACTAGTAATCGGCGCTGGTGCAGGATATATGCTCGCTCCAAAGGGAGGAGAGACGATCGTCGAGGTGCCCGTAGAGGTACCCGTCGAAGTCCATCCTTTCGCGGGGCAGACACTAAGGATAGGCAGGACCGCCGCAAGCACTGAGGGACTGGAGACTACATTTCCTCTAGCAGAGGAAATTATGATGCCCGATATCCAGGCGTACTTGGACATGACAGGTCTTGACGTAACTCTCAACATATTGGTTGAGGACTGCCAGAGCTCAGAGTCTATAGCCCTTGAGAAGACTCAGTCCTTCAAGGCTATGGGGGTCAACCTCGTCCTTGGACACGGTTGGTCTGGGCAGTGCTCGTCCTCTCTCTCGTATGTCAACGAGAACAACATGATATTGATAAGCGGCTCTTCAACTTCTCCTCTACTCGCAATCGCGGACGACATGTTGTTCAGAACCTGTCCGACTGACTTCGTGCAGGCTCCAGCCATCGCCACAATGTGGGAGACGTGGGGTGCTAAGGCAGTCCTCACCTTCTTCAGAGGTGACGCCTGGGGAGACGGGATCTACAACCTACTCGACACGGGAGGCGCGTGGGAGGCACACGGTATCGTGGACATAGGTAAGATCAGGTACGCTCCTGAATCAACGGAGTTCTCGAACTACCTTGACCTGGCAAACGGAATCATTGGAGATGCTGTCGAAGAGTACGGAGGCGCAAGATACGTTGGCTTCCAGTACTTTGGTTTCCAAGAATCCAGGGTGTACCAGACTCAGGCCGCAGACTATCCATACGTACAGGGCTCAATCTGGATGTCCACCGAGAGCGGTGGCCGTGGCGAGAGGATGATCGACGAGACCGGTGAACTATGCCTGCAGACTCGGCACTTCAGCTCCCTGATGGGGGTTGACGAGGGCTCATTCGAGTGGAAGAGCTTCGAGGAACGCTACTACGAGAAGACTCAGTTCATGCCCAGCTTCTATTCAGCCGTCGAGTACGACGCTGCCTGGTTGCTGATGAAGTCTGCCCTTGAGACCAGCTCCATGGAGGCATCCAACATCGCTGATGTCCTGATAGACGTCTCCTACAAGCACCACGGCCTCAGCGGTTGGTTAATGCTGACCCCGGAGGGCGACAGGGCTGCACAGATCTTCGACATCTGGGGATACATGGAACAGGACGACGGCACTATCTGGTTCCAGAAATGGGGCCAGTATGACGGACGTACCATCGTAGTAACATGGGACGACGCCAAGCTCCTAGCAGCTGGAATCGACGCACCACGACTAGATTAAGCACATAAATCAACTCCTTTATTTTTTTTTAATATACTAGACTAGTAGTCCATACCCTAAACGTCGCTACCTTGCAGCAGCTCCTACCTGAACTTATGATGCTTGACCAATCGAAATTATCTTATATGTAGATATACGTAGCAATCCTGAGGTAACACTAAATCCGAGGGTAGACCGGTGAAGTGGGACCTCCGCTCCAAGGTGAACAGTTCACGAGTGGAAAGCGCATCGGAATCGTGTAGAGTTGAATAAGGTGAGATAAATGAGCTTGATGAGATCGATCGGAGTAGTGATACGAACCCCCTACCCCTGGATGAAAGCCTACGGACCCCACATGTTCGTAGTCGGTTTAGCAGCGATAGTAGCAATGTTTTGGCTGCTGTTCAGGGTGGAGACGGCTGCAGGGAGAACGACTGCGACATAGTAGATCGTAACACGCCCTGATTCTCCCCGACGCGCGCTGTAAAGTAAATTCATAGATTTTTGCCTTCTATCCTCCCATAGCTGAAAATATCTAGATCGAGCAAGCGTGAGGACCAAAAAAAGCGTTTATCACGCGAGGAAACTATTAAAAACATAGAAGACAAGCCTAGTTCCGGCGATATACTTGAGTGTAGTACTTAATGTGTCCAATGTCACTAAACTTTTCGGAAGCTTCGCAGCAGTCGACGGCATGAACATGCAGATGAAGGAGGGAGGGGTCTACCTCCTCGTCGGTCCCAACGGATGTGGGAAGACCACCCTCGTAAACTGCATCTCAGGAATCTACACGCCCAATGGCGGGAACATCTACTACAGGACTGCAGATATCTCCGGAGAGCCAATGTACAAGATAGCGCAGAGGGGTCTGGTAAGGACCTTCCAGATCGCTGCGCCCTTCCTGAGGCTTACCACCCTCGAGAACATGCTGGTGGCCATCCCCGACAATGCCGGAGAGAACATAGCTCTCTCCCTCTTCAGGCCGACCTGGGCGGACAGCGAGGTAAAAGCTGTCAGGAGAGCCTCAGAGCTCCTCAGGGTACTCGGCTTAAGGCACGTCTGGAACATGCCAGCGAACACCCTCAGCGGTGGTGAGCTGAAGCTCCTCGAGATCGGTAGAGCCCTCATGTGCGGGGCGGAGACGATCCTCCTAGACGAGCCGGTGGGGAGCATCGACCCGAAGCTCTGCCACCAGATCTTCAACCACGTCCTGAGGCTCAGGGACGAGCTCGGGATCACGTTCCTCGTCATCGAGCACAGGCTTGAGGTCGCAGCCCAGTATGCCGACCACGTCTTCGCCATGGACCAGGGGAAGCTGCTCATGGAGGGCACGGCTGAGGAGGTCTTCGAGGATCCCAGGGTTATCACGGCATACCTAGGTGAGTAAAATGGCTGACTACATCATTGAGACGAAGGGCCTGAACGTAGGTTACGGACCCATCCACGTCATATACGACCTCGACTTCAAGGCACCGGACGGTGAGGTAACCGTCATCGTAGGTCCCAACGGAGTTGGCAAGACCTCGCTCATGAAGGCGATCATGGGCACAATCACCATGTACTCAGGCCAGATCTTCTTCCAAGGCGAGGATATTACGAAGGTTAAGCCCCACGAACGAACCATGATGGGCATCGGATACATGCCCCAGACTGGCAACATCTTCAGTAAGCTAACCGTTGAGGACAACCTCAGGATGGCCTCCTATATCATGGCGGACAAGGACCTTGTCGCAGAGAAAAGAGAGATGGTGATGGAACTCTTCCCGAGGCTCAAGGGCTACCTGAAGAGGGACGCCGGGACCCTGAGCGGTGGGGAGCGCCAGATGCTCGCGGAGAGCATGGTCCTCATGAGGGACCCCAGGGTGATGCTCGTCGACGAGCCCACGGCGGGCCTGATGCCCAAGCTTGTCACGGACGTCCTCAAGAAACTTGAGGATATGGCTGAGCAGACAGGTCTACCAATCATCATCGTCGAGCAGCGTGCACGCAGGGCGCTGGAGGTCGGAGACAACGCCTACCTGATGAGGGGCGGGGTCTTCACCTTCGAGGGCAGCGCGGAGGAGCTACTCAACCACCCGCTGCTGACCGAGATGTACCTGGGCGCAGTCGAGGTCCACGACCTGAAGACAATCAGGGAGTAAACCTTTCCTTATCTTTCGTTCTTTTAATTTTCCTTCAGCCTAGTAGACCCTAGGTATCAGCCTCCAGGGGACCCGCTCCATGTACTCCCTGTAGGCCTTCCCGTACTCCTTCACAAGGAACTCCTCCTCCTTCCTGACGTAGACGAACACGACGGACGAAGAGATACCCGCAAGCATAATGGTGTCCACGAGGGGTGCGAGGAGGAGAACGCCGTAGACGAGGGCGAGGAAGCCCGAGTACAGGGGGTGGCGGACCCTGGCGAATGGGCCATCTGTCAGAAGCTTGCCCTTGTAGCTCCTCTTCCAGTAGGTGTACCACTTGACGCAGGTGTATGCGCCCACGAGGGCGAGGACTCCTCCCACCGGCATGGTGACGTAGAGGAGGGGTGAGGGCATGTCTGCGGGCTCCTAGTCCCTCACGGGGTAGGAGGCGAGCTCCCGGCTCATGCGGGTCAGGCGCTCGCAGCCCTCCTCGGTGCAGACGACGGAGTCCTCCACCCGGACGCCGACCTCGCCGACGATGTAGATGCCGGGCTCGATGGTGAATGTCATGTGGGTCTCGAGCTCCAGCTCGCTGCTCCTGACGATGTACGGGTGCTCGTGGACGTCGAGGCCGATGCCATGGCCCAGGCGGTGGATGAAGTAGTCACCGTAGCCCGCGTCGGAGATGACCTTCCTAGCCACCTCGTCCAATCCCCCACAGGTGACCCCGGGCCTGACGGCATCGTAAGCCGCCTGATTCGCCTCCTTCACGATCCCGTAGATCTCCCTCTGGCGCTCCGTGGGCTCCCCGTAGAAGACCGTCCTAGTGAGGTCCGAGGAGTACCCGTGGATCCTGGTCCCCATGTCGACGAGGATGCCGTCCCCGGGCTTCAGCTCGGCGTCCCCCGTCCGGCCGTGGGGAAGGGCGGCTTTTTCGCCGAACAGGACCGACATGAACCCCCCCTCGCCTCCCTGGACCCTGAGGCTGGCGGAGATGGTCGACGCGAGCTCCTTCTCGGTCATGCCAGTGTGGAGCTGCTCGAAGCTGGACTCCAGGGCCCTGTCAGTGATGGCGCAGGCCATCCTCATCCAGTCCAGTTCCTGGTCCGTCTTGACCATACGCCCGTGAGCGAGGTACGGTGTGGCGTCGACGAAGTGGATCCCTGGCAGCATGGCCTGGAGCCTGTTCACCCAGCCCCACGGCGCGTTCTCGGCGAGGCCCACCACTGCTCCCCCGAGGCCCTGGCTCTCCATGTTCTCCGCCAGTATCTCCACGGGGTCCTCATGCTCCAGCCAGACGTCGACGTCCGTTATCCAGGGCTTCAAGCCCCTGAGCTCCCTCTCAAGCTCGTTGACTATGAAGGCAGGCTTCCCGTCGAAGGGGATCAGGGCGGCGTTGAGGCGCTCGCTCATCCCGATGGGGAACCCTGTGTAGTATCCTATGTCCGTCCCGGGGAAGAGGATGAGGGCCTCCGCGCCCCCTTCTTTCATCCCCTCTATGACTTTGTCCGCTCTCTCCTTATGGAAATCGGTCATTCCGATCGTGATCAACTCTCCGCGCGATGTAAAAAAGGCTGATCCCAAGTTTGAAATAACGTGGACATGATACGTGCTCTGTGATTCTATGGTAGAGAAGGCTAGCAGGCTGAAGATCACCGTGCTTAGGCGCTTCGCGCCTGAGGAGGTCCTGGACACCGAGTACAAGGGGGGCGCGACCACGGCATGCAGCGTCTACGAGGACGGGCAGGTCTTCCACGTTGAGGAGGGTGGCGGGATGCCCGAGGGCTTCTGCGGCTGGGCGTGGGACGACATCTACAAGGTCGTGCAGACACTGCGGTTCAACGGGAACTTCACGTGGTTCGGGGACCCCGGGGTCTCAGTGAGCTGCTGCACCGACGGACTCAGGCCCGTGATCTTCAAGATCGAGCGGGTCTAGCCCTCCCCCCATTTTTTACTGGGATCCCAGGAACCTCTTCATCTCATCGTTGACGTCGACACCGTCGACCTGGACCGCTGCGGAGCTGCGTCCAAGCCGGTCCCACTCACGGATGTCGAACTCCACCTTCTTCCCCAGGACGAGCTCCTCCAAGCGTTTCTTCGCTCTCTCCGCCTCTGGCGTGCCCCTGGGCGGCACCTCTACCCCATCCAGCTTGACCACCATGTTTGGGCGGATGATGAACGTCGCGCCGTCGTCGACCCTGGTGACCGTCGCCCTGCGGACCATCGATGTCCCTCCTACATTCGTCCCTAGTCGAGGGCTTATAGTTTACTACTCTCCAGGTGGGCTCAGATGATACGTTAAACGCAGACCTGTCTAAGAAAATGAAAGCGGGAAAGATAAGGGTCAGTTAAAGCCTTTGAGGGTTTTTGCGCGCGCAAATATATTAGTGCGAAATGAAATAAAGTTTCTAGTTCTGGGGATATTATACCACTCGCCTCTATTGATACTATGATTAGGGGTTGTACTGAATGATTAAAGTGGTCAGCTAGTTTGGAGGATCTATGAGTAAACCAGCTGTGCACGAAAGCACGTACGAAAATAATTTTCGCATCCTATACGGGATTCTTATGAAGTGAGTCTCATTTGTCGATTACAATACGCGCGCAAGGTTTCTTCTGAATAATAAAAAATGTAGAGCTAAACTTGCTGGGGTCGCGCTTCACCATGTTTATCTCAGACTGCTCTTTTTCCAAGGCCCTCTGCGCTTGTGTATCTCCTCTGAACTCGATTCGTAGATTGTTGATGCGCTTCTGCAGTGGTATATAGTAATCCTCCCAGAATGCTTCACCTTTCACCTCGATTTGGTCAATGAGGTCATATCCGCTTGACGTGATATGCCTGAGCTTATCGCTCAACCCCCTCGACTGATCAAAGACAACCAGATACCCTCCGGGCTTGATGAACCGTCTCCAATCTCTGATACCCTTCTCGAAACCAATCACCGAAATCGAGCCTTCAGCCCATATGATGTCAAAGCTTTCATCGGGAAAGTCCAGCTCAAACATGGAGCATCCGACTGCTTTCACACGGTCTGAGAGCCCTGCTCTCTGAATCTTCTTCTCAAGGAAATCCAGGAGGAACCTGTCGATGTCCAGCCCTATGATCTTCCCGTTGCATTGCCTTGAGAGTTCCAAGGTTGGGACACCTGAGCCACTGCCTATATCCAAGATGGTGGGCGCCTCGATCTTCGGGAGCGTCTGGAAGGCTCTTATGGTGTATTTATTCAGGTTCTTCCTGCATGCATCCTTGTGGTATTGTATCGAGGTTTCCAGAGCCATTGTTTTCATTCCTCGGAAAATTGTGCGCGCGAATGTGTTTCTATATCAAGATCGTGCATTTAATATTAATAGTTAAAATATCCTATTTATTGTGTTCGGAGAGATGTTTGTTATGGACATGAATCTCTTCTTTCGGCTTTCTTTCTTTACTCTATGGGCACTGTTAGGAGTTGTACGAGGGTACTATGGACGGAAGACAAAAACTCATAGTACCATTGCTGGTGCGATGGAGAAGTTAAAGACAGCTATAGCTGAAGAAGATATGGGGACAGGATTCAAGATAATCACCGCAGTCATCACCGTTATAGGATGTGCAGGGTTAATCCTCTACCTTTTATCGCCACCATGGTGGACATGGACGATTATTCCACTAGGCGAATGGATTCAATGGTCAGGTATAGCCATAGCAATAGTTCCAATTTTCTTTTTAATCTGGGTTCATCGGCACTTGGACAGACAATGGTCTATAGCGTTGGAACTTCGAGAAGATCATAAGTTAATCACTACGGGCCCATACATGTATGTGAGACATCCCATGTATCTTGGAATATTCACCTATACAATAGGACTGATGATGATATCCTTGGATGTGTTGGTGATTCTATTCTTTGCATTCACAATTTGGGTGAACTATAGAAGAATCCCGAGAGAGGAGCAGATGCTCATCCAGGAGTTTGGTGATGAGTACCTTGAGTATATTAAACGATCAGGAAGACTACTACCGCAGTTTCGTCGCGACCAGGTTTGACAACATTTCAGTGAGGGACTTTGGTTCGCGCGCGCGAACGCCTTTTTTGAGGGAAAAAAACGAGTTGGGCATGTACGACTGCCCCTGGAGCGGTCGTCAGAAAGGTTTGATAACAGGTTTTCCCAAGATAAACGGGATAGCCCTTGTACAGGCGGAGGATCATCCACAGGCCCGTCTC
>CAYONH010000008.1:0-3821 GCA_964405275.1 uncultured Candidatus Bathyarchaeia archaeon
ATAATGTGGAAGAAACCAGAGTCCACAATGGTGGCAATACCTATTATTGGCTTTCTCATAATCCAATATAGCCTAATGGTTCTGTGGATATCCAGGAAGATGAAACAATAAACTGTAAAATAATCTTCGCCGAAAAAAAATTCCATCCTCGGTTTTATGGATAGGAATTTTTTAACAGGAGATACACCTCTTATTGGGGAGGACAGATGAAGAGATTCACGGTTGAACTTGACGATGACACATATAACTACCTAGAATTCCTCGAGAGGACACGGTTCATTAAGAGTAAGGAGGAAGCAGTAAGGAAGTCTCTAATTCTCTTCAAGAAGCTCTCCATGCACGACTGGCTTCCTGATATATACCGCATCGGGGATAGCCGGGTCCTCATCATGGACAGGGGCATGCTCCTCGACCTATTCGAGCTTCTGACAGAGTTCGAGACCTACCGTGCTGGTCATCTGACGGCACTGAAGCGAAAGGTTCTCAAGCCCGAGTTCAGGGACATCGACCTCACCAAGCGTAATAACTGGTTGATAGTGCTCAAGGAACTGGAGAATCTGGGGTGGGGAGTATTCTCAAGAGTCGATAACGAAATAAAGGTTGAATATTCCGCTGTACCAACTGGATATCTTCGAGGCTACCTCGAGACCATGTTCAAAGTGGAGCTGGAGGAGCACCACACTAAGATAGAAGGACTCACTGTCTTCATAGCCGGAGAGCCTAAATTGGACATCTGGCGCTAGAGCCCGGTCCACGGACAACGTTTGTAGGGTCCTATTACTATTGTCACTACGGTCCCCAGGATTCCATCTAAGGCAAGTTCCGTCTCTAAGAAGGTATTCAGATCCTCCATCTTCTCGAAGATTACCTCGAACAATAGATCTACGTCTCCGCTCGTCCTGTAGAGCACATGGACATCTGGGTGTACCTTCATATGTTCTACTATGGCCTGCAGCTTCGCTGGTTGTACCTTTAACCCAATAAACGACTTGATGGCTCGACCAAGCTTGTGGTAGTCAAGCATTACAGTGAATTTTGTAATGACTCCTTCTTTTAGCAGGCGATCAATACGATTCTTTATCGTCGCCTCGCTGACTCCTGCCACTTCAGCCATCGAACGATACGTTGTCCTGGCATCTTCAGTCAGGCTTTGGATGATCTTCATATCAAGGACATCTAACGACATATAGATCACATCATCAAGAGTTGTTAGATTGAAAAAGCTTTTGCATTTTCTTCAATAAATTTAAAGAAAGTAACAAAATATTTGTATGATTTCACATACATCTTGAAGAGATTTTCAGCAACAACGGGATTTGACTCATCGAATTAAATAATAGTGGAGAATTATGATCTAAGTTAACTATTATATACAATGATAATTTTTTCCCATAATTTTTATTTAGATATATACAGTTTTTTTGTATTTTATATAATATGTTTCGGGGTAAATTCTATTTTTATTATGGGTTATCATATATATTGTATGTATGATTCAATAGTAGGTGCATGAAGTGGAAGCAGTCGTGGAAGGTATTCCAAACTCGCTGCATGGGGATCTCTCAAAGAAGTTGGTGGACATCGTTCTAGGCACCCAGGACAAGAATGCGGTACCAGCTGAACTCGCTAAGAAGATAATTTACCTGTGGCGACAGGAACAGATGGCGTCACTAACAGGGATCTTGAGCCTGCTCGAGGCATCTATAATGGTGGATACTGAGGCGACGTATTCAGCTTTGGATGAGTTGGGACTACAAGAGACCACAGCAGTCCTGAAAACTCTACAATGATGGCTAGATGATGTCTATCCTTACCTCCTCTATCAATTTTCTTTTTGTACCACACAAGCAACAAAGATTTAAGATTAGAAGAAATAAGAAAGGATCAAGATGATAACAAGCTACACGCTCGCTCGGGTCCTCCCGGCAAAGGACAAGGAGGTTTATATGAATGTGAAGGCCTTCGACGAGGTAAAGGATGTCATACTGACCTACGGCGAGTATGACCTAATCTTAAAGATCGAGTCGAACTCCTTGGAGGATTTGGATCACTTCGTCTTCAACAAACTCAGGACGATAGACGGTATCGCCGCTACTACAACCCTCTTGGAAGCTCGGCCGAAGTCTTTCACCAAGGATGGTTGAGGCGGGGTCCATGGAAAAGTATCCATCTATCGTCTCTGACATAATGAGCAGCCCCGTCATTACCCTAAATGGGGAGGTTAACGTCAGAGATGCGGCGTTGCTAATGACCGATAAGCGGATAGGAAGCATTGTCGTCACCGAGCGCGGTACGCCGATTGGGATTGTGACCGAGAGAGACATCCTTGAACGGGTCGTCTGTCCTTGTAAAGACCCTTGCGAGGTAAAGATGAAGGAGATCATGACAAGCCCGGTCATCACAATCTTCAAGGATACGACAATACTGGAGGCTATGAGGGAAATGAGGGGACGCAACATAAGCCGACTCGTCGTGATAGATGGCGACATTGAGGGCATTATATCTGAGAGCGACGTCATCAGAGCGGTCTCAATAGCGTCACTCACGTCATTCAGCACGCTCCTCAAGAAAAGAGGATAATTAGGTTATCTTCATAATATGAGTGCCACAACCCGAGTTCCATATTTGGAAACCAGGTGACAGCTAAACGCACAAACAATGATATTCAAAGTAAGGTTGATGGTTTTCGAGAGATAAGAAAACTTTTAATAAAAACACGATTGATATAATTGATTCACGTTGAAGAAGTTCACGATCATCGCAACACCAGAGCATGAGCACCAGATATTGGGAGAGCTTAGCAACGCAAGGGTTGTACAGCTAAAGGCCGTAAGTGGAGTAGACATAAATAGAATTAGAAAGACAGGAGAGCGGGTCGTAGATTTCAAAGGCATTTACGAAAAATTAAATGAAGAATATCAGATCCTGGAAAAAGCGTCACTATTCGACCTTGAAAGTACATATCTTGCCACTGAAAAAATAAAGGAGTTCACGGAAGACCCAAACGGCCAAGTTGATATTTATATTTCAGTCTTCAAAGAGATTCAGGATAAAATGAAGGCAGCTGAGGACAAACATGAAGAGAGTGAGAAGCTGCTTTTAGAAACAAAAGCCCGTTTGGAAAGCCTAAGAGCTCTAAAGCCCGATGAACTGAAGAGCTGCCTGACCGTAGGATTAGTTGATCTCCAAATTCAGAAACGCCTTGAGGAGTACCTCCAAAGATTTGAGGATATAAGCTATAAATCGATTGAAGTATCTCAGGGAAAAGGGTTTATTTTTGTATTTGGCCCTGAGCAGAGGAGGGAGTGGGTTGAAACCATCTTCCTCATTTTTGAAGTTGAAGATATATATGAAGTGCTCAACACCCGAGACGTCCTCTTGGCAATCGATTCTGGTAGACGTGATGAAGTAATCAAGGAATATGAGGAAGAAGTAGAGAGGCTCCAAGAATTAGCAGAGGGAGAAGTAGAATTCGACGCATTGAAAACAGAGTATGCGCCGAAGTTGGTTGAAGCTAAGCTACTAGAAAACATGCTCAGCATCCTCTCTGATGAATCAGCTCCTGTTCTCAGGACGAACGTGATCAGCGTGATACAGGGATGGATTTCTAATGACGATGTGCATGTCCTCAATCAGATAATTACTAATCTACAAGATGAAACAGGAGAACTGTTCTATCTACAGTACGAGGACCCTGGACACGAGGACCATGGGATCCCTTCCCCGGAACCGGTGATGAAGCCGTCGTTCCTTCAGCCTGCATGGAAGCTTACGTCCCTACGTGGGTGGCCCTCAATCACCGAGGTGAACCCGATGTATAT
>CAYONH010000008.1:3921-14440 GCA_964405275.1 uncultured Candidatus Bathyarchaeia archaeon
AGCTTACGTCCCTACGTGGGTGGCCCTCAATCACCGAGGTGAACCCGATGTATATCTCCGTCCTCGTCTTCAGCTTCCAGTTCGGATTGATGTACGGTGACATCGGACAGGGAGCTCTTTTCCTCATCGCCGGGATCTTCATGTCGAGGAAATACAAGAGGGGAATGATGTCGAAGCTGGGGACTCTATTCATACCCATGGGCATATTCGCCATCATCTTCGGCGTTGGGTACGACTCGATCTTCCTTATGGAAGGGCTCCTGTTCCACCATAACCAGTTCATGCCGAACCCTGTCCACGAGACGACCACGCTGATGAAGTGGATTTTCAAGATCGCGGCCGTCGAGATCATATTCGGTCTTGTCCTCGGTGCAATCAATCAGTGGAGGGCGGGGCACAAATGGGGCGTCCTTGGAGAGCACGGCCTCGGCATGATCCTCTATGTTCTGGGATTGACCTTGTCCGTGTTTGAGTTCATCAGAACAGGCGACTTTATGGGCACCTTAGGCTACTGGGGCTTCTACGTGATGCTGGGCGGGATGTTCCTCGCATTGGCAGAGCCCATCATCGCGGCTATAGCCGGTAAGCACTTCGGTATAGAGGTGGTCGGTGAGGGGGTGGGAGCGCTCCTCATGACCTTCGTAGAGGGACTCGCAAACCTCTTCTCCTTCCTCCGTATCGTTGCCTTTGCCCTCGCCCATGCCAGCCTAGCAGGGGCGGCTCACCAGCTGTCCGTTTTCATGGGAACTATCCCAAGCCTCATCCTGATGAACCTCATCGCCATGAGCTTTGAGTTCATGTCAAGCGGCGTACAATCTCTGAGGTTGCTCTACTATGAGTTCATGGGGAAGTTCTATAGTGGCGAAGGTGTTCCCTTCAGGCCTTATAGACTCAGGGTGCAAAAAACCAAATCCGCCTGAAACCCATTTTTCCTATTCTTTTTCTATATGAAAAATTTATATGTAGTATAACGCATCTTAAGGAGAATAAGGTGAGACAGAGCAAATGAAGTCTGTAGTCGCCCCCGTATTCGGCTATCTCGAAGGAGGTAGTGAAGATTATTAACTTTATTCCTGCTGCAGTGACTATTATTGCTAGTATAATAGCGGCCACATGGTGCATAATCAAGGGTTCAACTATAAACGCTTCGATAACTGCTGAAAAAGGTAGGTCTTCGGTTTGGGGCACAGCCCTAAACTACTTCGGCGCCCTACTGATCTTCTACGGCTTTCTATCAGGTTTAATGTTACTGACTGAGCCGGCTTCCGGTACAGTGATGTTGTTTATGGGCCTAATATCAATGCTAGGACTGGTACTTATGTTAACAGCGGGTAAGAGTCGTGGAGATGAAGAGAGCATCAAATCTACTTTAGGCACAATGAACACATGGGGCATTCTAACAGCGTTCATTATAGTCTCTAGTTTGATATTCATATTGTCGGATGGAGGTGAAGGTATGTTAGTACCTGAAAGTGCGTGGCCCCTTCTCATGGGAGCTTTGACAATGGTCGGTTCTGGATTAGCAGCTGCTATGTGTATCATGACAGCTGTAAAAGCAGGTTCAGAGATGCTGATTTCAAATCCGGAGCTGTCTATTTGGTCACTGCTATTCGTCGCTCTTGGAGAAGGTTTGGCCATCTACGGATTGATCGTGGCGATACTATTAATAGGTTAATAGCCATTTCGGCTATCGGTATCTCCTCTACATTTAGTATTATTTATAAAGATCAACATTTTTCAAAAGTTTAATAAATCAATAAAAGTATAGTTGCTCTTTACTCCTAGAGGAAACGAGACTACAAAACGTAGAGAGATTCTGCTTATATGAAGGAGGGGATAGCCAAATATTTCAAAATGTCCTCGGCGGCGATTCCCTGGGTCTTCCCCCAAGCGATACCGACAAGGTCGTCCTTCTCTATCTCGCTAAAGATTAGATACGCCATGACGACGTTGAATCCAAAATCGTCCACGGCGCGCCCTCTCTTGGCGATGTCATAGATATGCTGGCGGAGACGGCTCCTAATCAGGGCTACATCTCCCTCATAGAGAGGGGCAAGAATTTCATTGTACGGCGGATTAAGCCCCTGGATGACGGTCCTTAGGTCGTCCGAAGCCATAACCTCGCTGAGTATGTCGAGTCCTATTCCGAATGTAGCTGGGAACATCTCCTCGGTGCTGTGAGCACTTTCACGGGAGCTCCTCTGCTTCGCTGCGACGAGGAAGTTCTCGACGTCCGCCTCAGCCTGGACGATCCTTCGAACTAGACCTCTGTCGCTCTGAGGGAGCCTCTCCAGAGACTTGAAGATCTCTCTGGCGCTCAGGTAGCTCAGGGCTATCTCAACGGGCCAGAGGGCGTCATATTTCTCTGAGAGCGCTAGGCTTGAAATGAGAGACTCATATGGCGTGCCCTCAAGTCGCCTTACGGCTTCTTGGAAAGTCTCCGCCTCCATAATCTCCTCGTAGCTCTCGACTTTGTAGGGTGTAATAGGTATGATGGATTCGACGATCTGGGGAGTCGGGATGCTGCTGTACTTGCCTCTGATTATACGCTTAAGGTTGATGACCTCGAACCTCAGATAATAATATGACAGTAGGAAGTCTCCGACCTCGGTCGGCGCAAGGTCCACGATCCCCTTCATGCGCTCGATGAACTTCTGGTAAAAGACTTTCTCTAAGGCAATGGAGGTGTCGCCATCTGTCGCTATGGATATCTCACCATAGGGTGTATCGGCCAACTGTTCCACGAATATCTCTAGGCTCTCCCCATCGGCTAGGGCGCGCATCTGTTCCGGGGTCAGGAGGTTCGCCATCATGGCGTGGCTCCTAACCACCACGTAGGAGAGGCCCGGGCTCACCCTCGACGCCGTGCCAGGGCACCTCCGATGAGTTTCATCCTAACCAGCTCCTCTAGGCTCTCCTCGTCCAGCTTGTCCTCGATGAACTTTATTATCCCTCTGTAGCTGGGGATTATCGTGTTCTCCAGGGCGTTCACCTTCCTGTTCGTCTTCCCTAACTCGTCTGCTATCCTCTCTGCCCGGGACTCGTACTCCGCCAGCTGGAGTATGTCGTCGAGGACGCTCAGGACCTTCTCAGCGGCCTCGCTCAGGGTGATGTCGAGCTCTCCCGTGATTTGAGGTTCCTTCTCGACCTTAATGTATGGATAGCGAACACCCATGACGCTCCGTGGGAGGATCTCCAGCTCGAGGCGGCTTTTTATGGATTTTGCCTGGCTCTGCACTTCAGTGGGGCCGAGGGAGATATAGGCGGCGGTCACGGCCCGATAAGCGACCTGGAGTTCCTCCAATAACCTGCCGCGTCGACCTTTGAGGATGTCAATGGAGGTCGTGAGCTCCTTGGCGAGATGGTCCCGCTTCAGCTTGAGGAACTCGGTCCCCCTCTCAATGAAGCCTATCCGCCTCTTCATCTCCATGAGGTAGCCCTTTGTGGGCCGAACTCCCGTCGTGGCGGACAAGGCTAACTTTCACTCTTGTGGGCCGGATGATACTTGTTGATATACGCCTCTCGAATCCGAATCAGATCCTCTTCAGGAAGGATGGAGAGCAGATCCCAAGCGATCTCCAGGGTCTGCTCGATGCTCCTGTTCTCGTAGGGACCCTGCTTGACGAACTCGTTCTCGAACCTGTCGGCGAACTCAAGCCAGGTCCTCTCCCTCTCGCTGAGGCCGACCACTCCAACGATCCTGACGAGCCCCCTGGCCCTCGTGCCCTCCGCATAGGCCATGTAGAGCTGGTTGGAGACATCGCTGTGGTCCTCACGTGTGGTCTCGGCGCCGATCCCGTCCTTCATAAGCCGAGATAGGCTGGGGAGGGGATTCATTGGAGGATAGATGCCCCTGAGGGAAAGCTCCCTCTGTAGGAGAAGCTGGCCCTCAGTGATGTAACCTGTCAGATCTGGGACCGGGTGGGTGATGTCGCCAGCCGGCATCGAGAGGATCGGCATCAGAGTCACTGACCCTGACCTTCCGGTGATCCTACCCGCCCTCTCGTAGATCGTCGCCAGGTCGCTATAGAGGTAACCTGGATATCCCTTCCTCGTTGGGATCTCCTCCCGTGCGATGCTGATGGCTCTAAGGGCCTCGGCGTAGTTGGTCATGTCGGTGAGGATGACGAGGACGTGCATCCCCAGGTCGAACGCGAGGTACTCGGCGATAGTCTGGGCGATCCTGGGTGTGACGATACGCTCGATGGGCGGGTCGTCGGCTAGGTTCAGGATCATCACCGACTTGCTGAGGGCGCCTGTCTTCTCGAACTCCTCCCTGAAGTAGGCCGCCTCCTCGTGCTTGATACCCATCGCTCCGAAGACGATAGCAAAGTCCTCCTCACTACCAGGAATAGTGGCCTGCCTTGCGATCTGGGCGGCCATCATGTTGTGGGAGAGCCCTGACTCGCTGAAGATGGGGAGTTTCTGTCCCCTGACGAGGCTGTTCATGCCGTCGATGGCGGAGATTCCCGTCTGGATGAACTCGCTAGGCACGTCACGGGCAGCTGGATTAATTGTCCCCCCGTTGACGTCCCTCAGGTCTGTGCTCAGTGGACGGGGCATGCCGTCCAAGGGCTCGAAGCTCCCGCTGAAGACCCTGCCGATTAGTTCCGGCGACATGGGTATCTTGAGGGTCTCCCCGGTAAACTTGATGGTGATGTTGAGGTCCATACCACTTGTGTCACCGAAGCACTGAACCATCGCCCAGTCTCTGCTGACATCCAGCACCGACCCTGTCACCTCCTCTCCCGTGGGCCTCCTGATCCTGACGAGCTCGTCGTAGGAGACGCCCCTGATGCCCTCAACCATGAGGATGGGGCCCCGAATCTCGCTTGTCGTCTTGTAGACCAAGCCGGCTTGCTCAACTGTCATCTCTCAGTCACCTCGTACTCCTCAGCCACCTCATCCGCCTGCACCTTCAACAAACCTCGTACCTCATCTATCGGCTCCGTCCCGGGGTTCTCCTTAAGGCGCAGCAGCTCGGTGACGACACCCATCTCCCTTATCTTCTCGATGGGCACTCCCTGCCGGATGAGGGGCTCTACCTCGTTGTAGAAGTCGATGATCACCTTCAAGAGGGCTGCCTGCTTCTCTGCCTCGCAGTAGGTGTCGACCTCGTGGAATGCGTTCTGTACGAGGAAGCCCTCCCTCAGTATCTCGGCCATCAGAAGAACGAGCCTCTGCTCGTCCGGCAGAGCCTTCTCCCCGATGATCCGAGCGGTCTCCTCGATCTCGGACGCCTCCTCCAGGAGCCTTAGCGCCCGGGCGCGGACGTCCACCCAGCCGGGGTCGAACTGGGACCACCAGCGGGAAGCGACGTCCATGTACCGGGTGAAGCTCCTCAGCCAGTTGATGGCCGGGAAGTGGCGCCTATAAGCGAGTTCGGTGTCCAGTGCCCAGAAGGTCCCGATGTACCGGAGAGTGTGCGTGGTGACCGGTTCGCTGAAGTCTCCGCCTGGCGGCGAGACAGCGCCCAGCAGGGTCACGCTCCCAATCCTCCTGCCTCCCCCCAGGGTAACGACGCGTCCCGCTCTCTCGTAGATCTGCGCGATGCGGTCGGAAAGGTAGGCTGGGAAGCCTGCCTCAGCCGGGATCTCCTCCAGGCGACCCGAGATGTCCCTGAGGGCCTCTGCCCATCTGGACGTGGAGTCGGCCATGATTGCGACGTCGTAGCCCATGTCCCTATAGTACTCTCCGAGGGTGACCCCCATGTAGATGCTGGCCTCCCTCGCAGAGACCGGCATATTGCTCACGTTAGCGATTATGACGGTCCGCTCGATGAGGCGGCGACCGCTCCTCGGGTCCTCAAGCTCGGGGAAGTGGGCGACGACGTCGGCCATCTCGTTCCCCCGCTCGCCGCATCCGATTAGTATGATGATATCCGCGTCGGACCACTTGGCGATCTGCTGGAGTGTCACGGTCTTGCCCGTGCCAAAGCCCCCGGGGATGGCTGCGGCGCCTCCCTTTGCACACGGGAAGAATGTATCGATGACCCTCTGTCCTGTCATCAGGGGCTGTTCCAGGGGTAGCCTCTCATTTGTGGGGCGCCCCCTCCTGACGGGCCAAGTCTGCATCATCTTCAGGGGCACTACACCGTCAGCGGTCTCGAGCTCTCCCACGACATCCTCGACTGTGAAGTCCCCGGACTTTATCGATTTTATCGTCCCTGACTGGTCGGGAGGTACCATCACCCTGTGCTCAAAGGACTCTGTCTCCTGCACCGTCCCGATGATGTCGCCGCCGACGACCTTGTCCCCGGCCTTAACCTTTGCCTCGAAGGGCCAAACCTTCTCCCTGTTGATGGGGACGATGTTGGTGCCTCTGGACACGAAGGGCCCCGTGAGGTTCCAGAGCTCCGTCTCGGACCGCTCTACGCCGTCCACGATGGTGCCCATGATGCCTGGACCCAGCTCGGCGACGAGGGGGTGCCCCGTGTCGACGACGGGTTCTCCAGGTCGGAGGCCGCTGGTGACCTCGTAGCACTGGACGTAGGCGGTCTCTCCGCTGAGGCGGACGATCTCCCCCATGAGCTTGAGGTTCCCAACCTCGATGAGATCGCCGATCTTGGGCTCCTCATCGAACTTCGCCAAGACCAGGGATCCGTTGATCCTCTCGATTGTTCCGACTATGGACATCTATATCACTCCCAGGATCTGGGCCACCTCGGCCTCGAACCTCGACCTGACATTATCAAGCTTGCCCTTGAGAGTGTTGTAATAGGTCTTGGTTGCGTCGTCATTCCTGACGATAACTCCTCCGGTTATGTCGACGGGGTCGTCCTCTAGCTTGATCGTTATGTCCCCAAGTTCCTTCTTCAGATCCCTGTTGATCGTCTTGAGGTTCTTCTTAATGTAAGTCAGGTCTCTCTCGTTCGCAGTCACGAAAAAAACTTCTCCGCCGATAGCTGATGCGGACTCGGATATGAGCTTCATGAGGATTGTAGTATAATCAGACGTCATACCCTCTGCCATTTCATCGAGCCTTCTCTCGGCTTCATCAAAGACCTTGGAGAGGAGCTCTTGTCTGGTCTGCATCAGCATCCTCCTGCCATCCAGCTCTGCGCTGCCTACGATCCTGTCACTGACAGCCCTCAACTCGGATCCGACGAGTGATATGATCTGCTTCTCGGATTCGGCTTTAATCTTCTCGACCTCCTCCTCGGCAGACGCCATGATCTTTTTAGTCTTCTCCTCCGCACGGGCCATGATGCCTTTTCGCTTTTCAACGATCTTCTCGATGAGCTGGGCCTCCAGCTCCAAGGAATTCGTGCTCACTCTGGCAGCACCTCCTTCATTACGAGCTCCAAAGCCCCCTGCATCTTGTCCTCAGGGAACTTTTCGAGTGCTTTTGCCTTCTTTTTATAATCCTCTACACTTTTCTCGGCCTCGACATTGGCCTTCTCTTCCGCTTCGCGTATTAGTTCGTCGATGCCGCTTCCCCGTTGGGCCATGTTCCGCCGACGTTCAGCCTCGGCCTTGGCCTTTGAGACCATCTCGTCTGCCTTCCTCTGGGCTTCAACGACGATTTCGTCTGCCTTCGTCTCCGCGTCATCCAGGAGTCTCTGAAGGCGCTCCCCCATTGATAATACTCTTTCCATACTCATTACATCACAACTCTAGTCTGGTCCCTATCGCCAGGGAGACGACAGCCTGCAACTCCGCCATTCTCATCCCCGTCTCCATTGTGAAGTCTGGGATCAGTGCGAAGACGGGTGTGATATCTCCCCTATTCATAACGCTCTCCCGAACGGAGCGAGTCTCCTCAGCGAAGCGTTCGGGTATAATAATGAGCTGGAACCTCCCCTCATCCGAGAGGTCTCTCACTGTCTCAGCCACGGCTTCCCCGGTCCCAGCGTCAAAGCCTTCGGCTCCGATGAGCTCGAAGCACGTGATGAAGGAGGGGGGACCTATGACGGCGACGCTCATTTCCTAAATTGTCACGCTATCTGCATTAAAAAAACTTGTGTAAAAACATAAAATGTATCCAACCCCGAAGAATCTCTGAGTGCCCCCCCACTTTCAACGAGTGTGGGATAGGTGTTTAATGTAAAAAATTAGTGTCCGACGGCTGAGGCTGTCCCTTAGAGGGCGTTGGCAAGGAAGGGTAGGAGGTAGTCAGTGACAAGCTTCGGGTAGATGCCAATGATAACTGAGAACAGTGCGAAGACGAGGAGGGGCAAAGTCATCGTCAGCGGGGCTTCCTTCACGTCCTTCAGGTGCTCCGGGAGTGGCCCGAAGAAGATGCGTCTCATTGTCCAGAGGGAGTATCCGACTGTGAGGACCGTCATGATGATTGACACTACGGCTATAAGGAGCTGAGTTGTCGAGCCAGCCAATGCAGTGCTGAAGGTGCCGCTGAAGATGAAGAACTTGGACATGAAGCCCATAGTCGGCGGTACACCTCCGATGGTGAAGAAACCAAGCAGGCACAGGACCGCCGTGATGGGCATGCGATCCGCCAACCCACCCATCTCCTTTATGCTCCGGGTACCAACCTGAGACATCAGGATGCCCGCGACGCCGAAGAGAATGCACTTCCCGAAGCCGTGGGTCACGTAGTGGAATATTGCGCCGGACACGCCGTACTCCGCAGCGCTTGCGAGCCCCAAGAAGATGTAGCCCATCTGACTGACGCTACTGTAGGCGAGGAAGCGCTTTATGTCATCCTGCGCCAGGGCCATCAGACCGCCGTACACCATGGTCAGAAGGGCCCAGAAGGAGAAGACGGTGCTGAACGTCGCGTAGACTGGGAACATCGGGATTATTACGAGTCTCGTAGCCGCGTAAGCCCCGATTCCGATCATCGCTGGGCTCAGGAGCGCAGAGATAGGTGTGGGCGCCTCACCGTGAGCGTAGGGAAGCCAGATGTGTATGCCGAAGACAGCCATTTTTGTGAAGAAGCCGATTAGGATGGCAAAGGCTATCCAGCCCGCCATTGGGCTTCCGACGACTCCGACGAGGGCGGCGATCTCGAAGCTCCCGGTGATCCAGAAACTGCTTAGGATGCCTGCCAGCAGTATCACGGCGCCGACATGGGTCCACATGAAGTACATCATGCCTATGCGCTCTTTCTCGCCGTATCCATAGTTGTTTATCAGCGCCCAGCTGGGCACGAGCATCAGCTCGTAGAACAGGTAGAACTGGATGAGGTTTGTAGTTAAGACTGTGCCGAGCATTCCGACGGCGTAGAAGAGGTAGAGAGCGTAGTAAGAGGCGTAAGATGAGTTCGGAGTCGGGACGCCTGTGTGGTGCTCCTCCTCCTCGAATCTGTGCTCCATGTAGCTCACGGAGTAGACGCAGATCATGAGGCAGAGGACGTTTATAGTGATCAGAACCCAAATGCTCAGCCCGTCCAACAGCAGACCAAATGTCAGGCCAGCGTCAGGGGCCCAGCTATAGCTCTCGCTATAGGACCCACCGCCGTTTAACTCGACAGCGAGGCTGGCTATCAATAATAGGGTTACTATTAGCGGTAGGGTCGCAACCCATCCAACTTTCTTTCCCATCTGTTTACCAAGGAAGTAAACAATAGGTGCGGATACTAGGGGTACTAGAAGTACCAGAGCCAGGGAGTAGGGTATTGCCATTTCATATACCTCCATACATCTGTAACACTGCGAATCCTAGGATCAGGACTAGGAATATGACGACCATGTATATAATGTTGTAAGACAAGACGCCGGACTGTAGCTTCTTGACGCGATTGTGGAGCCCCGTCATGGCCGCCGGGACACCGTTGTTCAAGCCCTCGTCTATAATATCGGTCTCCAAGTCTTTGAAGAGCATCCTTCCGCCCTCCACGAAGACGTTAACCAAGCCAATGTTAATGACGGGGTCAAATACCTTGGTCTCGAAGACGTGCAGCACCTTCCCTATGGCAATTGTGGAGCCACTGACGAAGGCGGTTATCTTGTCGAAGACCAGGCTCTCCATGCTCGCGAAGACGACCTTCGCGAAGTCGATCAGCCCATAGACGAAGATGGCGTAGTACGTGGAGTTCATGTACCACCTGTTGACGAGGAAGGTGTTGATGGGCCTGAGTATAGGGTTGCCAGACACGAACTTCCAGGAGTCCACTTTCCTTGAAAGGTAGAAGATCCAACCTAGGACCCCACCGATCAGGAGCATGGCAGCGGAAGTACCCCAGGCCGTCAGCGTCGTTGAGAACTCAAGATGATGGCTGTGCAGGGGTATCTCCATGTGGTGGAGCATCGCGTGCAGCTGCTTCTCAATAAATATCTCTGGGGAAAAGTAGGGCACGAAGAACCCTATCAGACCGAAGAGCCCGACGACGCAGACGAGTGTGACCAAGATCGCGATGGGCACCCACATGGTCTTGGGAGCCTCGTGGGGGTGGTGCCCGTGGTGCTCCATATCCTTGATGTGCTGACTCTCGTGACCGAGGAATGTGACGTTGATGTACCTTATACTGTAGAAGAGGGTCATCGCAGCACTGATGGCCCCGACAGCCAGCAAGGTCATCGAAAGGGGCGTGTCAGCGACTAGACATGCTAGAAATA
>CAYONH010000008.1:14540-22725 GCA_964405275.1 uncultured Candidatus Bathyarchaeia archaeon
ACAGCCAGCAAGGTCATCGAAAGGGGCGTGTCAGCGACTAGACATGCTAGAAATACAGAGTCTTTGCTCCAGAAACCGCTCAGGGGTGGGATCCCCGACAGGGAAGCTGTGGCTATAGTCATGAGGATGAATGTGATGGGCATGTACTTCTTCATGCCGCCCATGTTGAACGTGTAGATGGTGTGGATGGCGTGGATGACGGAGCCAGCGCCTAGGAACAGGGCCGCTTTGAAGAGGGCGTGACTGGCCAGATGGAATACGCCCGCAGTGAGGCCGGCTACGTAGGCGCCCTCGCTCAAGCCGGAGACACCAAGCCCCAACATCATGTAGCCGATCTGGCTGACTGTAGAGTAAGCCAGGATTTTCTTGAGCTCAACAGAGACCAGCGCTTGGGATGCGGCCATGAAGCACGTGAACGCACCGACGCACGCTATGGTAATGAAGTAGACCTGGGCCTCAGGGATGTGCATCACCCAAGTACCAAGATAGAATATGGGGGACAATCTCGCAACGAGGTAGACTCCCGCCTTCACCATCGTCGCCGCGTGGATGAGGGCTGAAACAGATGTGGGCCCCGCCATCGCCTCGGGTAGCCACTCGTGGAGGGGAAACTGGGCAGACTTGCCAATTGGGCCACCTAGAAAAAGGACCGCGGTTAGGGCTAATAACCCCGGTGTGGCTGCTATCTTAGGAACCCATACACCAGCCGTCTCGATGAGCTCCAGATAGTTCAATGTCCCAGCGAAGTTGAAGATTATGAAGATCGCCCCTAGGATGAGGACGTCGCCGATGCCGGTGACCACGAACGCCTTCATCCCGCAGTGAGATGGCGGGAACATCTTCTGAGGAGGCGGTCCGCCCAGCCATCGATCCTTCGCGTCCCTGTAGTAATAACCGATGAGACCGTAGCTACAGATACCGACTCCCTCCCAGCCAACCATTGTCTGGATAAGGTTGTCGGATAGAACAAGGAGAAGCATGCTCCCAATGAAATACAGAAAGAAGAACCAGAACCTCGTTAAATGTTTGTCACCGTGCATGTACGAGGTGGAGTAAACTACGATGAGGAACGAGATGAAGGCAACTACATTGCAGATGATTATGCTCAACGGGTCGACGAGGACGCCGACCATGAGGGGGTGGCCATTCGGAAATGTGATCCACGTCGCTAACTGTATGTCCCCGGGATAATGGCCCGAGAAAAGCCAGGGAACCATCGATGCTGCCGATAAGACCGCCATGAACGCCCAAACGACGGCCGCGTAGTCCCTGATCTTGTCACCGAACCACCTCTCTATCAGGGGCATTGATAGAGCGCCTAGCATCGGGAGGATCCATGCGAGCCATGGACCCGGGTACTTTAAGATTATCTCAAGGGGGGTCAACAAGGCGACGGTTTCCATCACATTAGACCTCCCATCATATCTCCTACCTTCTTTAAGATCAGGTTAATAGATTTTACGCAGATCATTAACCAAGCACCGCCCCGATGTAGGTTGAGAGCCCTTCAACGAGGGATTGCGAGGCTGACGTTGCGAAGTTGATAAGCGGGGCAGGCCAGATCCCTAGGATCACTATAATCGCGGCCATCGCCATAGTTACGGTTAACATGAGGATCGGAGCCTCGTTGGCCTTCAAGCCCTCTTTTGGCGAGGCCAGGAGGACCTGCATAATCCTGATGTAATATGCCATACTCAGGGCGCTGTTGAGGACGCCCATTATTCCAAGCCACCCCAGGCCTGAGCCGAAGGCTGCACTGAATAGGTGGTACTTGCTGATGAAGCCATTCGTGCCGGGGACACCTCCAAGCCCCAGCAGGGCGATGAACAGGCTAAGGGACGTTACAGGCATCATCTTCCCGATGCCCCTCAGGCTATTAATGTCCCGAGTGCCGGTCTCGTGGACGATGGAGCCCGAGGCTAGGAAGGCCATCCCCTTCATCATCGAGTGGTTGAATATGTGGAGGAAGAGCGCCATGAAGCCGTAAGTTGTCCCAGCCGCCAGTCCCACGAGCATGTACCCGATCTGAGCGATGCTGGAGTAGGCCAACAACCGCTTGATGTCGCTCTGTAGAAGAGCCATAACGTTGGCCAAGGTCATTGTAAGAACCGCAAGGAACGCTATTGGCAGTTTGAGCATCCCAGGATCGAAAGTGAGGAACAGGACCCGCGCTAATGCATAGAGGCCTGTCTCGATGACTATGCCCGACAGCAGAGCACTGATAGGGCTAGGGGCTTCAGGGTGGGCGTCCGGTAGCCATGTGTGGAGTGGCACGATCGCCGATTTTACACCGAAGCCGACCACCAGTGTGCTGAATAGGGCTATGATCCAAGGTGAAGCAGGTGCACCTCTAAGGCTGTCAGCGATAGCGGCGAAATTGAGGGTACCCGTCATACCATAGATAATGGCCATGCTGAGGATGAGGAATGCACCGGCTGTAGCACTCATAACAAGATATTTGAAGCCGGCCTCTATTGGCCCCCACCTGCTCTTAAGGAAGGCGACGAGAACGTAGCTGGAGAGGCCCATTAGTTCCCAAAAGACGAACAGAGTAAACATATCGCCAGCCATGACGACACCCGTCATGCCCGCCATCATGAATGTCATAAGAGTGTAAAACTCAGTCAGTCTGCTCTCATTCTCCATGTAGCTGATGGAGTAGAGGGCGACCAGGAATCCCAAGACAGCGATGCTCCCCGACATGAATATACTGAGGGTGTCTATCTCGAAGCATCCCCCGAAGGGAGGAAGCTGTCCCCATATAGAGATCACGATGACACCCGCTTTTTGCACGCTCTGGTTGAGATAATAGATTGAGCCAAGCGTCGCAGCTGAGACGATTATCATCCAGACTTCCCTGAGCTTTGCTACCCCGATCCTCTCGCTGAGAAGACCTACCATGAGGGAGGATAGGCCTCCGAGTAGCAACACCAGTAGCGGCAATGGCAGATTGAGACCTTGTGAGATGACTTCTACCATTTTAGTCGCCTCAGTTTCCTAATGTCAATTGTTTTGTAATGCTTGTACACGTTCATCACCATTGCTAGGCCAACTGCTATTACTGTGCCGTCAAGAACGATGGCCATCATGACAATAGAGTGGGCGTAGGGGTCCACGAATCCAGGGACCTGCGTGGAGAGGGCGATGAAGCAGAGGTTCGCCGAGTTGAATAGGATCTCGACGCCTATGAGGATGCGCACCATATCCCTCTTCACCATGAGGCTGTAAAGGCCAATCACGAACATCAGGCCCACAGAGACTAAGAAGGGCTCAAGTGGGACCATCAGTGTTTCCCCTCCCCTAGCTTGAGCAGAGCTAGACAGCAGACGACTGAAGCAACAATAACGAAAGCTTGACCTGTCAGATCGAGAGCCCTGTTGTCCCAGAGGAATCGGCTCACCAGACTGGCGATGTCATCGTAGGGTTCTACGGGCACCAGCTGCCTGTGGAGGGTGTCAGAAGTGAACTCGAAGACCGGGAAGTCAGCTCCCACTGAGAGCCATGAGAACACCATCAGGGCGATGACTATAGTGAAAGCCGCCGCTACGTTTCCGTATCTATCCATCTTGCTCATTCCTGGACCTCCTCTTCAACCTCGTCCGTCATCATGTCCCCCGCCTGTGTGAACATGACGGTGATGACGAAGAAGACTACGACTGCTCCGGCAAAGATGGCAATCTGGAAGAGGGCTACCGTCGGGGCGCCCAAGATGTAGTAGACGACGCCGAGGCTCAGGTTGGTACAGAGCAGGAACACGACGCCGTAGACGATGTTCTTGCTGCTGACAGCGAAGTAGGCGCAAACCACCGTCACCGCGAGGAATACCATGACCTCGATCATACATCTTTCACCTTCCTAAACTTGATCTCAGTCTTAGTGAGATAGATCTCCGTCCGCCTCTTCAGCATCGGGAGGACCTCCTTGAGGTCAGGAATCTCCGTCAGCTGCTTGGGGGAGTAGACCAGTTTGCTCCTATCGTACTCGGCGAACTCCACGAAGTCGGTGAACTCCAGGGCGTTCTTGGGGCAGAACTCGACGCAGTAGCCGCAGAGGCTGCAGGTGTTGAAGTCTATCTGCGGGTACTTCCCCTCCATACCCTCCACCTCAACGAGCACGATGGACTTGCAGGGGCAGACCCGCGCACACGTGTTGCAGCTAATGCAGCGGTCGAGGTAGAGCTTGTGGCGCCCCCTGAATCGCTCTGCGAATATGGGCCTCTCCGTCGGGTATGAGACGGTCTGCCCGCTCCTGAAGATGTAGGGTAGGACCGTCGAGAAGGGCTTGAACAGTTTCTTGAAGAAGCTCATCAGAACACCCCCCAGAGTTTCAGTGCCAGCGTGATGACCAGGTTTAGTATCGCCAGGGGAGTGAGGTACTGCCAGCCCAGCTTGAGCATCTGATCCATCCTCAGCCTCGGGAAGACCACCCTGAGCAGGATGACGAGGGTCACGAGGAGGACGAACTTAATCACCAACCAGAAGATGTGGCTGGCGGTGGTCGCCCCGAAGAGCACCGGCCCGTTGAAGCCGCCCATGTAAAGTGTCAGGAACATCAGGGCCCATGCCTGGAGCGCCACGTACTCGGTGAACATCACGAATCCGTAGAGGACGCCGCTGTACTCGGTCCTCCAGCCGAGGACCAGCTCCGTCTCGGCCCCGGGCATGTCGAAAGGAGTCCTCTCGGACTGGATCATGACCCCTAGGAAGAAGATGATGAAGCCGATGAACTGAGGGATGAAGAACCACATCTTCTCCTGAGCCCTGGCGATCACCATGAGGTTGAAGCTGCCCACCATGATCGCCACGGAGGCGGCGCAGATCACCATGGGTATCTCGGCGGAGATGTACATGTATGCCACCCTCCAAGCGCCGATGAAAGTGTACTTGTTGTTGGAGGCCCAGCCGGCGAAAATCGGGATCAGGGGAGCGATCCCTGCGATGGCGAAGAACATGGGCAAGCTGAGGCTACCCACGTTCCAGAGCACCCAGTCGGAGGCGAAGGGTATCAGAATGACCGCCATGGCGGGGACGCTTGGCAGGAGAACGGGCATGAGCAGGAAGAAGAAGGTGTTGACGTTCCTTGGGATTATCATCTCCTTGAAGAAGAGCTTGATGAAGTCCGCGATGAGCTGAAGCCATCCGAACTTTCCACCGCAGTAGTAGGGTCCGACTCTGAGCATCGCCCTCGCGAGGAACTTACGCTCGAACCAGACGGCAATAATCGCGTAGACGATGACCCACAGAAGCCCGGGCAGGACTATTATCTGGAGCAGCGGCTTGGCGTTGACGGTCAGGAATTCGATGACTAATCTCCAGAGCGTCAGGACGATATTCATCTCAGATTTTCACCTCACCATTCATCTCAATCACCGATCCGAATCCAGGTACCAGGGGTCAATGGAGTTGATGAGCACCGGGATGTCGGCTACAAGTATCTCGTCAAGCTCCGCGAGCCTCTCGAAGACGTACATGTTCCTAAGCGTGGGGGAGTGGATCTTCACCCTGTAAGGGTTCATGCCCCCATCCGTGAATAGGTGGACGCCCATCTCGCCTCGGGCAGTCTCTACGCGGCTGAGAACCTCCGCCTCTTTCGCCCTTGCGAAAAGGGGAACGTTCGTCCTGATGGGCCCGCTGGGAACCTCATTGGCGACCTGCTCCATGATTTTGAGAGACTGGCCGATCTCCCTGAAGCGGACTTTGGTCCTCGCCATGGAGTCACACGCAGACTCCGTGATGACCTCGAAGTCGAGGTCCCCGTAGGCGGCGTAGGGCTCGTCCTTGCGAACGTCGATGGGGATACCTGATCCTCTCAGGACGGGGCCTGTGGCACCGAGCCGGATCGCGTCCTCGGGCTTCAGTACGCCCACGTGGTCACACCGCAATTCGAATGTGGCGTTCTCCACCATGGCGACCCAGTACTGCTCGAACCTCCTCCTGAGGTACTCGACGCCCTCGATGACCTTGTCCTCGAAGCCCTTGGGGAGGTCCTTGTGGACTCCACCGGGCATGAAGAAGTTGAGGCTCCACCTCGCCCCCGTCAGCTCCTCGAAGAGACGTAGGATGATCGTCCGGTCCACAGTCGTCCAGAGGAAGACGGCCGGGAAGTAGCCAGTGGACTCCGCCTGAAGGCCGAAGGCATAGAGATGGCTGTTGATCCTCGCCATCTCACAGATCATCGATCGTATCCAGTTCGCCCTCTCGGGCACCTCGATGCCCATGACCTCCTCGATAGCCATGACGTATCCCAGGCCTATGTTGGGCGTGTCGGCCATCACCATCCGCTCCATGGGTATGATGCCCTGTAGGAACGTCCTGTTCTCCAGTATCTTCTCGATGCCCCTGTGGGTGAAGCCGAGGTCGGCTATTATCCTGTGGACTTTTTCGCCGTCGATGTCCAGGAGGATACGGGTCTGGCCGCTCATGGGGTGCTGAGGGCCCCAACTCATCCGCATAATGTCGGGCTCGATGACAGGCTCGGTCATTCCTCTGACCCCTCCCCCTTGAAGTCCTTCCTCAGCGGGTGGCCGCCCCTCCAGTCGGGGGGCAGCAGCAGAGGGATCATGTTGTCGTGGCCCTCGAACTCGATGCCGAACATCTCGTGGGCCTCCCTCTCGTGGAAGCTCATGGCCTCCCAGACCTGGGTAAGGGAGGGGAGCTTCAGGTCGTCCCTGGGGAGGTCGACCTTGTAGATGAGCATGAACTTTGAGTCCGGGTTCATCAGGTAGTACATCATCTGCATCTTCTCCTCCTTGGGATAGTCGATGGCACCACCGGAGACCGGATACTTGAAGCCTAGGTCGTCCCTCAGGGTCTTTGCGACCTCGATGAACCCCTCCCGCTTGACGACAGCCGAGACCCTCTTGCTCCTGAGGACCTCCGCGGAGACGACGAGGTCTGGATGGTTGGCCTTGATCGCCTTGACGAAGTCTGCCTCGCTCATCCTTTGACCCCCAGCCGCTTCTCCTTCTTGATCTTGTCCTGGAGCAGCATCATCCCCTGGATGATCGCCTCGGGACGAGGCGGACACCCAGGTATGTAGACATCAACAGGGACGTACTCGTCGACGGCGACAGCTGCATAGGAGTCATAGAAAGGCCCCTTGCCTGTGGGACATGCCCCCACGGCCACGACGTACTTGGGCTCTCCCATCTGCTCGTAGAGGTACTTGACCCTGAGGGCCATCTTCCTGGAGACGACGCCGACGACCATTATGCAGTCGCACTGCCGGACGCTGGCGAAGGGGAGCACTCCGAGGCGCTCCATGTCGTACTCGGAGCCTGAGCACTGCATGAACTCGGGGCTGCAGCAGCCGGTTACGAAGTGGATGGGCCAGATGGAGTACTTTCTCGCCCAGCCCAGGAGGTAGTCGACGATGTTGTAGACAACACCTGAGCCCGGCACGGATTCAAAGTTTCGTCTTAGCTCTTTCGTCTCTTCCTGCATCTCAATACACCAGCTTGTTGAGCTCTGAGAGGAAGTATCCGATTCCTATGAGAACGATCAAGATGTACACGGAGACGATCGCGATCGTCTTGAGGGAGAAGTTTATGGACATAGCGGCAGTAAGCACCACCCATCCGAAGGCGTCGAGTGCGAAAAATATCACCGCGTACCCGAAATATCGCGAGATGCCTAGGAGCCTGTAGTCGCTTGCGTCGCCAAATGGATCCTGGCCGCATTCATAGGTGGTCTGCTTGATCTCGTTGGGCTTCTTTGCGCCGAACAGCCATGAGACCGCTATCAGCAATCCCAGTACGCCTGTCATCGCGAAGCCAAAGATCCAGAAAGCAAGATGGTCGCCAATATATATCATCCCGGATCACTCCCCTTTACTTCATGCTTGCACTTATTAACTTTTCACCATTATTGTCATTACTAGAAAAACATTGAGAATAAGGGCACATATTTACATGAAACGGGTTGAATGTACGATTATATATTACAGATAGGTTAAACAGACCCGGATTTAGCCTCAATTGAAGGCTTACACCCTTATATCCGAGTCGTGCTGATTCTCTCCCATGGCTTCGAACGAGCAAGCACGGTTCGCCAAGGCGGTACTGCTGGGTCAGAGGATCAACATGAATGCCACCGTCCTGTTGCAGGTGCTCTCCCGAAATCTGGGGTCAGGGGCAAGCAATGTTGGGAACTTGAAGGTTCAGATATTCAACGCCCTGAAGGACCTG
>CAYONH010000009.1:0-4354 GCA_964405275.1 uncultured Candidatus Bathyarchaeia archaeon
GCCTCAACCCCAACATCAGGCCCACGTGGGCCCAGGGGAAGCGCATCATGGAGTCCAAGGAGGAGGGATTCGTGGACAAGACCATAGCCCAGATCGCCGAGGAGACCGGGGCCGACCCCCTCGACGCCCTCATGGACGTCATAATGACAGACCCTGACGCCAAGACCGGCAGCATGGGCCGCCAGTCCCCTACGAAGTACCTGTTCTACCAGCACCCGTCCTCAATGATCGGGGTTGACACATACGCCATAGACACCTCATACGTCACCAAGAACCCCGCATGGAGCCGCCCCAGCGAGAACAGCTTCGGGGGCTTCGCCGCCTACTTCAGGGACGTGGTGAGGGAGGGGAAGATCCTCAGCGTCGAGGAGGCAGTCAAGAAGGTGACCTCAACCTCAGCCAAGAAGTTCGGTCTCAAGGAAAGGGGAGTCCTGAAGGCGGGAGCCTACGCCGACATCGTCGTCATGGACCTTGAGACGGTGGCACCGACGGCGACACCCCTGAACCCCTGCCTCTACCCTGAGGGGATCGAGCACGTCTTCGTGAACGGTGGGCAGGTCGTCAAGGACTCCGAGCATACGGGGGCCCGACCTGGGAAGGTCCTCCGCAGAGAGTAAGCGGGGATAACCTCCTTACCATTTTTTCCTCAAATCAATCTCAAGTGTTTTTAACACCCTCTAGGACCCTTTCACTGGTGAAAATTAATGTCGAACGTTACATCCCCCGAGGAGTTCTTCGGCTTCCAGCTCGGGAGCGACAGGAAGATCGCCCGGTGGGACAAGATCATAGACTACTTCAACAAGCTGCAGGAGGAGAGCGACAAGATAAAGGTCATCGACATGGGCCCCTCCACCGAGGGCCACCCGTTCCTCCTGTGCATCATCTCCTCAGCCAAGAACCTGAAGAACCTGGAGAAGATACGTAAGATCAACAACAGCCTCGCTGACCCCGAGGGCCTCTCCAAGGAGGAGGTGAAGAAGCTCATCAAGGACGGCAAGGCCGTCATCTGCCAGTCAATGAGCCTCCACGCCACAGAGATCGGGGGCACCCAGATGGCCCCGGAGCTCACGTACGACCTCCTGTCGAGGGACGACGCCGAGACGAAGCGGATACTGGATAACGTCGTATTCCTCATGGTGCCCTGCTTCAACCCCGACGGCCAGATAATGGTCACGGACTGGTACAAAGAGTGGGTGGGGACCGAGTACGAGGGCACGGGCCTCCCCTGGCTCTACCACAAGTACGTGGGCCACGACAACAACAGGGACGCCTTCCAGACCAACATGGTGGAGTCCAAGTACATGGCGAAGGTCATGTTCCAGGACTGGACCCCCCAGCACTACGTCGACCACCACCACATGGGGAGCTACGGGCCCCGGCTCTACGTGCCACCCTACGCCGAGCCCATCCACCCCCACGCCGACCCCCTCATCTGGAGGGAGCACAGCTGGTACGGCTCCCACATGGCCTACAGGCTCGAGGAGGAAGGGAAATCCGGCATAATCAACGGAGCCCAGTTCCTCGCCTGGGGCCACCTAGGCTTCCACTGGATCACCATCTACCACAACATCGCAGGCACCCTCACCGAGTCAGCGAGCGCCCGGCTCGCCTCCCCCCTCTACATACACCCCAGCCAGCTCACCGGAGACAGAAGGGGAACACTGCCCACATACGACCCCCAGACCAACTTCCCAAACCCCTGGCCGGGTGGCTGGTGGAGGCTGAGGGACATAGTCGAGCAGCAGAAGATATCGGCGTGGGCGGCCCTCGATATGGCAGCCAGGAACAAGGACAGGGCCCTCAAGAACGCATACCTGAAGGCGAAGAGGCAGACTAGTCGGGGTGCGGAGGGCAGCCCTGCGGCGTACATCGTCCCATGCACTCAGCATGATCCGCTGACGGCAGCCAAGATGGTGGAGAAGCTCCTGGCGCAAGGCATCAAGGTCCACGTCGCCAGGGAGGAGTTCATCATCGACGACGTCATCTACTCAGCTGGCTCCTACGTGGTGGACTGCGCCCAGCCGAAGAGCGGCCTAGTGAAGACCCTCCTTGGACAGACGATCTACCCCGACCACCCCTGGACGAGGGCGAGGGACGGCTCCCCCTTGAGGCCTCAGGACACGGCAACGGACACCATGTTCGAGAACATGGGTGTCAGGGTCGACCCTGCGGGGGCCTACCCAGGCGACGTCCTAGAGCCCATCGAGGAGGCGGCTTGGCCTGAAGGCTGCGTCGTCGGGACCTCCAGGAAGGGCTACGCTCTCGACTGCAGGGTCAACGACAGCTACACAGCCGTTAACAGGCTTCTCCTAGGAGGGGCTGATGTCTCGAGGACGGGCTGCGAGGTCACCTGCGGAGACGTCTGCCTGCCACAGGGAACCTTCATCGTGAAGGCGAAGAAGGCTGAACTGACCAAGGTGGCGGAGGACCTGAAACTGGCATTCTACGCGGTCGATGGGGACGTAGGAGAGACGGCTCCCGTCAAGGCTCCTAGGGTCGGCATGTACCAGAGGTACTGGGGTGGGAACATAGACGAGGGATGGACCAGGTTCGTCTTGGAGTCCTTCGAGTTCCCCTACACGACCCTCATGGACGAGGAGATCAAGAAGGGTGACCTCAAGAAGAAATATGACGCCATCATCCTCCCCAACGACACCGAGGCCATGATCTTGGGAAAAGACCTTGAGGAGTACTACAGGAAGCGATTCGGCGTGGCGATGTCACCGCCTAATTACCCCCCGGAGTACAGGAGCGGCATCGGCGACGAGGGGGTCGAGGCTCTCACCAAGTTCGTGGAGGAGGGGGGAAACCTCGTCTGCTTCGACGGGGCATGCGACTTCGCAATCAGCAAGCTCAAGCTGAAGCTGACCAACGCACTTGACGGGCTGTCCTCAAAGGAGTTCTTCTGCCCAGGCTCAACACTCCACGCATGCGTCGACCCCACCCACCCCGCAGCATACGGCATGCCCGCTGACAGCCTCATCTTCTTCTGGAACAGCAGGGCCTTCAACATTGTGCCCTCAGGCGAGAACGACAAGTACGAGGTCGTCGCCAGCTACCCCGAAAGGGATATGCTGGAGAGCGGCTGGCTCATCGGCGAGGGGAAGCTGAAGAGGAAGGCAGCGATGGTGGTGGCGAGGCATGGGGAAGGCAAGGTGGTCCTCATCGGATTCCGACCCCAGCACAGGGCCCAGACCCACGGCACCTACAAGCTCGTCTTCAACAGCCTCTACGGCTGAAAACCCCCTTTTTTATTACTTTCACCCATCTCTCCCTGCTCCAAGGACCTGAGTCCCCTTTATCAGTGAAGCCACGAAGCCAAGCCACGCAATGGCGACCCTGACCCACAACAGGCCGAGGATACACGTCATCGAGCTCGCCCCCTTCGGATACCGATACTACAAGGGGGCCTTCGAGTCCTTCGATGAGGTCCCTCCGAGGTACACCTGGCGTAAGGTCGACTACAGGGTCGACGACACCATGGTCTATGTGGACCTATTGAACTCGGAAGTCAAGCACCAGTGTCAGCTTTACCAGTAGAAAGGCCTGCATATTCTGTGACGACTCTCCATAAGATGCGAATCTTCCTTGGGTCCTCTACCTTGTAATAAGTTAACCTTTTATCTCAAGCAGTAAAATCTGAGCTAGTGTGTTCTATGACGTCTAATAGGAAATCTGATCCGTTGAGACAAGCCGCCCGTTTGGCTCGGGACCTCTGGATCTATTTTAAGAGTGGTCACAGTGGGTACTTCGCGTTCATCCTGAGCATGTTGAACTTCGTTGTTCTCCAGTACAATCTCTTTATAGAGAGAATTCCCATCCTGAAACAGTATATGCCCCGGATGGGCACTTTCATCATTCTGTTCTCACTTATCTACTTCCCGGTGGCGATCTTAATCGGACGCTTTGAGTTCAAGAAGGGCACAACCATGAGGCGACCCTTCCTTGCGCCTTATACCCAGGACACCAATGAGTCCAATATTCGACTGAGGCGTAGTCTCATGCATTACTATAATGGAGAGAAAGAAGACGCAATGAAGGAGTTAGTTGAGAGTGAAAGGCTACTTGTCAAATGGAAATATGAATCCTAGAACTTTGACTTTTTTCTGATAGATCGGAACAGCCTCGAATAATTCACTAGCTCTCCCATTTTCAAAGATGGATTACGCTGAAATCTCATTTAACATATTTAATATGGTGAACTCATAGGTTTTATGATACATATGGGTTGGAAGGAGCCGGTTTACGAGGCGACAGTGGAGTCCATCGAGAGGAGCTGCAGCGCGGGTCACAAGGTCGGCGATGTCTTCGAGATCAACACCCACGAGACGGGGGGCATCTGTGGCTACTGCTA
>CAYONH010000009.1:4454-8961 GCA_964405275.1 uncultured Candidatus Bathyarchaeia archaeon
ACGTCCTCGATCCTCCCCTCGTTGAGTATGATGATCCTGTCCGCATCCCTCACCGTGGAGACCCTGTGGGTGACCAGGAGCACCGTCCGGTTCACCATCTCCTCCCTCAGGGCGTTCTGGATGAGGGCCTCGGTGTAGGGGTCCACGCTGCTCGTGGCCTCGTCGAAGACGAGTATCCTGGGGTTGGCCAGTATGGCTCTGCCGAGGCAGACGAGCTGGCGCTGCCCGAAGGAGAGGTTCGTCCCCCTCTCAAAGATGACCGTGTCGTATCCATCCTCGAGCCTCATGACGGACTCATGGACTCCCACGATCTTGGCCGCGTGGATCATCTCCTCATCAGTCGCCCCGGTACGCCCGAACTTGAGGTTGTAGGCTATGGTGCCCGAGAAGAGGTATGGCTCCTGGAGGACGATGGACAGGGTCCTCCTGAGGGAGTCGAACTTCACTTTCCGGAGGTCGACGCCGTCTATCTCGATGGACCCCTCCTGGGGGTCGTACAGCCGTCCCAGGAGGTTGATGATGGAGGACTTGCCCGCGCCGGTGGGGCCGAATATGGCGAGGCGCTCCCCCGGATGGGCGTCGAATGAGATGTCTTGGAGAACCGGCTGACCCTCGACGTAGCTGAATCCCACATTCTCGAACCTGACGTGGCCCTCGACCTTTTGGAGGTCAACAGCCTCCGGGGCCTCCGAGACCTCTGGCTCAAGGTCGAGGATAGCGAATATTCTCTCCGCCCCCGCGATGGCGCTCTGGATCTCCCCGTAGAACAACGCCAGGTTCTGGATGGGGTTGAAGAAGTTGGTGGCGTACTGGGAGAAGGCTACGAGCTGGCCCAGTGTCTGCGACGCGATCATGACCCGCTGGCCTCCCAAGTACCAGATTGCGGCTGTCATGATCGAGCTAAGGACTGTGACCACCCCCGTGAAGGCGACCGACACTGACTCGGCTCTGATCTGGACCCGCATGTTCTGCTCGTTGACCTCGTCGAACTCTTCCAGTGAGCGCTCCTCCTGGGTCAGGGCCTTCGTCACCTTGGCACCGTACATTAGGTCCTGGACCTTGCCCGTGAGGCTCGCAACGTTCCTTCGAGCGGTCCTCCAGGCGTTCCTTATCCACCCCTGGAAGACCCTGCTGACTAGGGCCAGGACCGGGGCTATGAGCAGGGCCACCAGCGTGAGCTGGAGGTCCAGCACAGCCATGACCGCTAGGATCACGACAGCCATCAACAGGTCCGCGAAGAGCCCTACGACCCCGGTGGCCATCAGCTTCTTCAGGGCCTCAGCGTCGTTGGTCACCCTGGACACGAGCCTCCCCGTGTTGCCGTGCTCGAAGAACCTCTGGGACAGGTCCCCCAGATGCCTGAAGAAGTCGGCCCTGATGTCCGCTATGACGATCAGACCCAGCTTGTCGATGTAGTAGGTCTGGAACGACGTGACGACCCACTGCACAAGTGAGATGCCGACGTACAGCAGGGCCGATGAGAGCAGGATCGGTGCGGTCCCCGGCGAGGGCTGGCCGCTCATTGAGACAGCTATTCCCTGTATTAAGTCCGCCAGCCACCTGCCGTCCACGGTAGGGGTGTCGTTTATGAAGAAGTCGATGGTCACCTTGTAGATGTACGGCCCCGCCAGGAGAGTGACCATCTTAGCGAGTATAAGGGCGATCTCAAGGGCGAAGAGGGCCCTATGGCGGAGCATGTAGTCAAATATTATCCGCCGCATCAGGTCGAGGTCACTGTAGCCCCTCTCAGTGGACTCCAGGGACCCCACGTCGTACCTGTCGACGTACTCCGCCATCAGTCAGCCCCCTCCAGTTCCAGGGATTGGGACTCGATGAGCCGCCGATATATGAGGCTGGACCCCATCAGCTCGTCGTGGACCCCGACGGCTGCTATCCTCCCCCCGTCCATCACGACCACCCTGTCCGCGGCCTTGCAGGTGGACGCCCTCTGGGTGATGATCAGGGCCGTGCGCCCCTCCCGGAGAGCGTCTATCGCCTTCCTGATGAGGACCTCGGTCTCCGCGTCGACGTTGGAGGTGGAGTCGTCGAGGATGAGGATGCTGGGATCCGTGAGGAGGGTCCTCGCGATGGTGACCCTCTGCCTCTGCCCTCCTGAGAGGGTCAGCCCCCTCTCCCCGACGACGGTGTCATAGCCGTCCGGAAGGGAGGCAATGTAATCGTGGATCTGAGCCGCCTCAGCGACCCTGACGACCTCCTCGTGGGAGGCCTCCGGCCTTCCGAAGGCGATGTTGTCCCGTATCGTGTCCGAGAACACGTAGACGTCCTGGAGGACGATGCCTATCTGGCTCCTCAGCGACCGTAGGCTGACCTCCCGGACGTCGTAGCCGTCCACGGTCACCCTCCCCTCCGTCACGTCGTAGAAGCGGGGCACCAGCTCAGCCAGGGTCGTCTTCCCGGAGCCCACGAAGCCCATCAGTGCGACGCTTTCTCCAGGGTTAACCTTCAGGGAGACCTCGGTGAGGACCTCGTCGGATGTCTGATACGAGAACGATACTCCCTCGAAGCTAACCTCCCCCTCTAATCTGCTTAGCTCTACAGCATTCGGGGCCTCAGGGACGTCCTCGCCGATGTCTATCACCTCGAACACCCGTCTGGCGCTGGCGATGGCGTCCTGGTAGAACATGATGAGCCTGGCGAACATCCTCATGGGTCCCACTAGCTGGGCGAAGTATGTTCCGAAGAGGATCATCTCCCCTATCGTGAGCTGTCCGGCTATCACCTTCTGCCCCCCGTAGAAGATGACAAGGGCCACGCCCACCGCATAAGTGGCGACCGCGGAGGGCCTGTAGAGGGACTGGATGGCGGAGGCCTTGAGGCTCGTCTCCACGTAGCCCCTGTTCTCAACCTCGAACCTGTCAACGAAGGCCTCCCCCTGGCCGTAGCTCTTGATGAGCTTGTGGGCCACGATGCCCTCCACAAGCACCGAGTTCAGCTCACCGAACTGGTTCTTCGCGCTCGCAAGGTATCCGCTGATCCTGCCGGAGTAGAGGCGGGTTGAGAGGAAGACGAACGGCAGGGGTATGCTGCAGACGACCGCGAGGCCGGGGTCGATGATGTACAGGACATACAGCGTGAAGAAGAACTGCATCCCGTGTCGGAATATCTCCCGGACCGTCTCCGAGTAGAAGAGGTCTATCGCCCCCATGTCGCTGGTCATCCGGCTGATGATCTGACCGGACATCACCTGGTCCAGGTAGCTGAAGGACTTGTGGATGAGGGAGTAGTAGAAGTCCCTCCGCATCACCCTGAGTATGTTCTGGGACAGTGAGGCCCGCAGGGTGATGTGGATGACGTGGAAGACGCCCCTGATGACGGCCAGGAACACTATGAGCGAGCAGAGGAGGATGAGGAGCCCGACCTGGTCGGTGACCCCAGTCAACCCCTTCAGGTACTCCAGGAACCAGTGAGACCTCCCGGGGACGGGAACCACGATGTAGTCGATGATGAGCATGACGAGCAGAGGCGATAGGAGGGCGAAGACGCCATGCCGACCGAATGCAGTTATGACGATCCCGAAGAAGATGGGTAGGAAGGGTCTCATGTATCCCAGTAGGCGCTTGGTCAGGTCCCAGTCGGAAGTTTCGTATTCAACGTTCACCAGATCGCCTTCTATAGCCTAACAGGGGCTTCGGCGATCCATACTAGGGAAAGAGGAGGATAAAAAATAGGTTAGTGCTCGCACATGGCTTCGAAGTTGACTCTGGAGCTGGAGACGTGCGAGCCAGGCCTCAGGGGCCCTTCACGCTCAGAGCTTGGTGGCCCAGTGGCCGTGGAGGTTGCAGTACTCCCTTGCCTGCTTCACCCTGTCCTTCGTCGTGAAGACGGCGACTGGCTTCTCGCCTGGCTTCAGGAACTTGCGTATCGTCCCCTTGTCGGTGTCCAGGGCGATCCACTCGATCCAGTGGTTCTCAATCATCGGGTGCTCGACGCTCCCCACCTTCACTGTGTAGGTCTCCCCGTCCTGCTCGACGACGGGGAGATGCTTCTCGTAGCCTCCAGCCTCGGTGTACTTGGGCTCCATGGCTACCATGGGCTGCCCACAGCAGACGAGCTGGCCGGCCCCGGCGTGGAGGACCTCGACGATGTTGCCGCAGGTCTCACACTTCCAAACCTGTTTTCTTTCAGTCAATTCTTATCACTTGAAAATCTGAAGCGTCGAATATAATCATTCGTACTCCCTAAGGGGTGCGTTAATGCACTAGTGTAGGCTTTCGTTTTCACCGGGAGAGGGATTAGGGTCCCGATGTCACTCCATGCGCTCCAGCTTGAAAATCACTGGACGGAGCCCATCGGTGCAGCAGGTGATGGTCGTGCCCTTCTCCTTGAGCCAGGGCATGTTGCCGCCGAACATCATCGTCCTGACGTTGCCCACTATCGCCACCCAGGCAGGGGGGCAGAAGCCCTCCGGCATGTCGAGCCCCTTCACGATGAACTCCTGGCCGTCCTCAACCCTATCGCAGGCCTTCAGCTCCCTCACGTGGGTCAC
>CAYONH010000009.1:9061-11933 GCA_964405275.1 uncultured Candidatus Bathyarchaeia archaeon
ATCCTGAGCATAGGCTTTACGCTGACCCACATGATGGAGAAGTTCCCCAACTTCGCTCACACCTCCGTTGCCACTGTAGGTACGGCTATAGTATTCACTTTCACTCGTATCCTGGGTACCAATCCCTACGTCGCGTGGCCTTTCGCCGCCATTTTTAGTGGCCTGGTGGGGATCGTCCTCTTCATCCTCGTGGTACGTCCACTGCAACAGATAGGGGCGAGCAGAATCAAGTTGACATTTATCATGATCGCCCTCTCCTATCTCATTAACTCAACCCTCGCGATGTTCTCCTGGTGGGTGCTCAAAACTTTTCGGTTCAGCACAGCCTCCTTCATGTTGAGAGGGTATGACTTCCAATTCCTGGGGCTCCCGGGTATAACGTTCGTAGCTCCCATAACGTCACTGGTTCTCGTATTCGTCCTCCACTTCTTCCTCACGAGGACCAGGTTCGGCATCGCCATGAGGGCCACGGTGGAGAACCCTACTCTGGCCACCAGCTTGGGTGTCAACACATTTCATGTTCACTTGGCCTCGTGGTTCCTCACCGGAGCCCTGGCCGGGATAGCGGGGGCCGCCATCCCCATGTGGCAGCCCACCTCCGTGAGCGGCTCCGACGAGCTCATGATGACGGTCATCGCCGGGAGCGTCCTGGGGGGCCTCGATAACATCTACGGCGCCATAATCGGTGGTTTCACGCTCGCCTTCTCCCAGGTGATCCTGCCTTCCCTGCTCATGCGTTCCTTGGGCATCTGGGTCGCGGGTTACATACCCATGTTCCCATTGATAATTATCTTCTCCATCCTCTGGTTCAAGACTGAGGGGATAACCTCCATCTTCAAGACATAACAGATTAAGATCTGACTCGAAGAGGCCTAGTGACTTCTAAGAACCTGTCGTTCTGCAAGCCGTTTAAATTAAGGATCCGGGTCTAGTCTAAGGTAACTCCGATGCCCTCCACCATTAACTGCCCCCGCTGCGAGCGCCAGCATACCATCGAGGAGTACGAGGCCGACCGATTCTGCCGGACATGCGGGGCCCACCTCCAGCTGGGGCGCAGGACAGTACGGAGGCGGAAGGGGGCAGGATGGCGTGGGCTGTTCCCGTATGTGCCGTACGGACCCCAGGAGGAGTTCATGGACGACGTGGAGCGCGTCGTCTGCAGCGGAGGCGTGCTCATCGCTGAGGCCTGCAACGGCTTCGGGAAGACCGCCGCAGTCCTCTCCAGCCTCCTCTCGGCGGAGCGCCCTATCATCTACGCCACCAGGACCCACGAGCAGGTCAGGCAGGTCCTTGCGGAGGTCTCCACTATCAACGAGAGGTCCGGGGAGAGGTTCACAGCCGTCAACCTGGCCAGCCGGCAGCACCTCTGCCTGAACCCAGAGTGCCGGGACCTCCCCCGGAGGGACTCCCAGGAGATCTGCAGGACCCTCAGGGAACAGGGCGAGTGCCCCTGGAACGCCGACGTGCAGGAGCTCCCCCGTGGCCTGCCTCCCGTGCTGACCCAGAGGAGCCTACTCATGGTAAGCAGGCGCGCGAGCGTCTGCCCGTACTACCTCGCCAGGAAGATATCCAAGACATGCAGGATCGTGGTCGTGCCCTACCCATACGTCTTCAACGACAGGGTGAGGTCGGGCGTGGGCCTGGAGCTGCTGGGGCGTACACTCGTCTGCGATGAGGGGCACAACTTGGACAAGGTGGGCCAGGATAACATGAGCGACACCCTCTCCGAGGTCGTCCTCAACATCGCGTCGGAGGAGCTCAAGGCCATCAAGACGTCGACGAGGCACATGCAGACCCTGGCAAGACACCTCCGGGAGCAGACCACCGAGAAGCCGACGCTGAAGAGGGCCGAGACCCTCCAGAGGGAACTGGAGCTGGCCCTCAACTCCGGCCTCTACGACTTCTTGGACAACTACGAGGAGGCCGTGGAGAAGATCCGAAACCTGAAGAAGACCCTCGGCGACCCCCCCGTCAGCTACCTCAACGGGGTCATGACGTTCCTGGAGCTCGTCGCCAAAAGCAGCAAGGACAAGTATGTGGCCCTATACCACAGGGATCGCAGGGGCGTCAACACCCTCGACTACAGGTGCCTGGACCCCGCCCTGGCCATCAAGCCCATCGTCGAGGAGGCCAAGGGGGCGATGATAATGTCCGGCACCCTCTCCCCCCTTGACCTCTTCGCGGAGATCATCGGCCTAGGGGACGCCGTGAAGAAGGCGTATCCCCCGATCCAGAACACCGAGAAGATAAGGACCGTCATAGACCCGACCGTCACCTCGACCTATCGGGAGAGGAGCGACGAGATGATCCTACGCATCGGGAGGAGCATCGCCTCGCAGATTGAAGGGGTCCCCCACGGCGCCCTCATCTTCTTCCCCCAGAAGAGGTTCATGCACACCTGCCTCGACGCATGGGGCGTAAACGGCGTCATCAAAACGAGCCGCGGCAGGCTCCAGCTGGGAGGGAAGAGCCTCTACATCGAGGGGAGCAGCGCCAGCTCCAACACGGACATAGTGGTGAGGTACAAGCGCTCAGCCGTCTCGGGGAAAGGGGCCGTGCTCTGCTGCGTCTTCAGGGGGCGCAACTCGGAGGGTTCCAACTTCCCCGACCGCCAGGCACGGGGCATCTTCCTAGTGGGTGTCCCCTTCGCCAACTACGGTGACCCCCTGGTGAGGGCGCAGATAAACTACTACGACCGGCGTGATTCGGGGATGGGCCAGAGGTGGTACACCATGGACGCCTTCCGGGCGGCGAACCAGGCCATCGGGAGGGGGATAAGGGGCAAGGAGGACTGGTGCCACTACTGGCTCCTAGACAGGAGGTACGCCAGAAACGTGGATCTGGTCTCAGCATGGGCGATCGGGGATGGCCC
>CAYONH010000009.1:12033-19923 GCA_964405275.1 uncultured Candidatus Bathyarchaeia archaeon
GGGAGGGGGCTGTGGTAGGTCAGGCTCACGTTGCCGTACTCCCAGCTCAGCAGCTCCCCCTCCTCGTTGTAGTGGAACGTGGTCACGCGGTCGGGGCGCTCGATCACGCTCGTGTCCTCGGCGGTCCTCACCCACCAGATGCTCTCCTCCTCGCCGTCCACCGTCTCGTAGTAGAGCTTCATGGTGCCCACGGGGAGGTCGGGCTCCGTGATGTTGTACTCGGGCTCATCTGGTTCCTCGACGAGGGGGATCCAGATGGAGGAGATCTCCTTGGCGAGGTTGAGGACCAGCCCGTGGTTGTCCTCGACGTAGGCGTAGGGCTCCATCATGAAGGAGAGGTCGCCGAAGGCGGCGACGGTGCCGTTCCCCTTGGTGATCACCGAGATGGGGGCGTAGACGCCAGCCCTCTCCGCCACCGAGGAGTAGGTGTCAGATGTGGTCCAGGCGGAGTCGCTGTCCGTGGAGTGGAGGTAGGTCGACGTGAAGAGCACCATGGAGTCGAGTCCCCCGGTCAGGTTGTTGTCGCCGAACTCATGGACGTAGATGTTCCTGTAGAGGCCGTAGTTCTCCTCCATGTTGTAGAGGTAGCCCTTCCCGAAGGAGAGGCCCCACCTGTGCGCCAGGGAGTTTATTGAGCCCAGCGGGGAGTTAGCCTGCGAGTACTCGGCGGCGGGGTCGTAGAACAACAGTAGCATCCGCCCCTGGTTCACGAAGTCGTCTATGGCGCGGAACTCCTCCAGTGAGTAATCCTGGGTGGGCGCAGCGACGATGAGGCAGGACGAGGCGTCCAGGGCACCCTCTACCTCCTCCCAAGTGTCCCCGTAGCCGAGGTACACCCCCCTCATAGCCAGCTCAGCGGAGAGGAGGTCGAAGACCCAGGAGGAGACGCCGTTCCCATGGGATAGATCCACTATGACCTGCCCCTTGGTGAAGACCGTCTCAGTGTCGCCGTCTGCTGTGGAGACCGTAGGGACCTGGGAGGCCTGGTACGCCATGGGGGGTAGGTAGAGGTAGTAGACGGCGGGGGGTGGGTTCAGCTCGTTGAGGGTTGCGAGGGTCAGGTCCCTCCAGTTGACCGCCGTCCCGTTGAAATGTGTCTCGAGTCCATCGGCCTCGCTCCCCATATCGACGTCCACGACCTCGTACTCCTCAAGCCCCGCCAGGGACGCAGCGTGGTCCAAGGCCGTCTGGAAGCCCCCCAGGGCGTCGGCGAGGCCAGCGTCCACGGCCTCCGTCCCCATGTAGACCTTCCCCTCCCTCAGCTCGAGCTGGGAGATCTTGAGGCGGTCGCCCCGTCCCTCTCCGACCGCCCCGGCGAAGCTGTTGAGGGCCGTGCTGAGGTTGAAGGGGAAGTTGAGGGTGGAGAAGCCCGTGACCTTGTAGGGGCCCGTCTCTAGGTTGAGCTCCGAGGGCATGAGGGTCTGGGGGCCCGTGCCCAGCACGCCGACGTTCCCCACCATGGACGAGGGATGGGTGTAGATGTACTCCGCCCCGACGGCGACGTAGTAGCCTCCGGAGAGGGCCGTGACGATGGAGGCGACCACGGGCTTCTCCTCCCTGAGCTCGAGGACGTCCAGGTAGATCTGCTCCACGAGCTGGGCGTAGCCCCCCGGTGAGTCGATCCTGAGCACCACTGCCTTCAGGCTGGCGTTGGAGATCGCCTCGTTAATAGCCCTGGTGACTCCCCCGGTCCCATCGCTAGAAGTGATGGACCCCTCGATGTGTATCACCCCGACGAGGTTCCCGTCCGTGGGCTCTCCATTATCTGTCGCAGGCACCAGCTGGGACTTGAATAAAAGGTATCCGACGCTTGCGCCGAAGACGACGCACGCGAGGGCCATGACTATTATCAACCTACTGGTGAGGTTCAGCCTTTCTCCTAACATCCTCAAACCTCGATCTGACTGCATATATCCATACGGGTTAGTTTAAGTTATTCACTCGGAGGCGGTGTCTCACAGGAGGTTCTTGAGCACCTCGCCCCCCTTCATGACCAGTTTTATGTTCTCCTTCTCCTGGAGGCTCTTGATGTCATCCAGCGGGTTCACCCCGACGGCTATGATGTCCGCAAGCTTCCCGGGCTCCAGGGTTCCAAGGCTGTCCTCCTTCCCCATCACCTTCGCACCGTTGAGGGTGCCGATCCTTATCGCCTCCATTGGGCTTACGCCCACGCCCTCGACGTAGAGCTCCAACTCCAGTGCGCTCCCCCCGAAGGGCATCATGCCCCCCATGGTGTCGGTACCCACAGCAAGGGTGAGCCCGGCGTCGTGGAGCCTCCTTATGTCTTCGAAGAGCGTCGCGGCCATACCCGAGATCTGGCTCCCCGACTCCTCGCTCCTCTTAACCATCCTGTGATAGACAGACATCGTCGGGACCACGTACGTCCCGTTTTCCTTCATGAGCTTCACGGAGGCGTCGTCGGCCATGTTCCCGTGGGTCACGATGTCAACGCCGGCGGTGACCGACCTCCTGATGGCCTCCGGGTTGTAGCAGTGGACCATGACCCTCCTCCGCCAGCTGTGGGCGATGTGGACCATGGCCTTGAGCTCCTCGTAGGTGTACTCGGGCACCCAGGCGGGGTCGATCGTGGCTCCACCGCCTCCGCTAGTGCAGATCTTGATGAAGTCCACCCCCTCCCTCAGCTGCTCCCTGACAGCCCTCATGCACTCGTCGACGCCGTCGGCTATCCTCCCGTCCATCCCCCAGCCGAAGGGCCTCCCCTCCTTCACCCACTCAAGGGGCATGGACTGAGCGTCTCCGTGTCCCCCGGTCACCGAGATGTATCTCCTGGAGGACATAACCCTCGGCCCCTCCACGAGTCCCTCGTTGATAGCGTTCCTCACATGGAATCCGATGAGCCCCCCGGTGTCCATAACCGATGTGAAACCGGAGTCCAACAGCTGACGAGTCTGCTGCAGCGCGGCTCTAATCAGCCGGACCTCGAAACGCTCCTGGAAGTTTCTGAGGATGCCTGCGGAGCCTGAGAAGTGGACGTGGCAGTCCACCATCCCCGGCATCAGGACGAGTCCAGAGGCGTCGATGACCTCTGCACCCTCGGGGGTTGACGTGTCGCCAGAATTTACACTGACGATCTTATCGTCCTCTACTAGGACCACGGGGTCATCGATTACCCCGTTGGCGTCCACAAGGGTTCCGCCCTTAATCGCCTTCATATTCATCAATAATTCGATCTCTCTCCTAGTAAAATAGACTTTTCAATTCATTTTGAGATACTCAGAGCCGCAGTTGGTCGCATATGTCTATCTTAATCCCCGTTATGGGGAGTATTCGCGTATATGACGGTCAAGGAGGCCCTCCTCCTAGGAGATCCGAGGTTGAGGGAGCGGGCAGCGGACGTGGTTGATTTTAGCGTGTAGGATCTCGAGAATATACCTATGAGGTCCGAGTGGGAGAAGAGATATCGTTTACAAACTAATTGAGACTTGAATGAAGTCGTCTTCATCGCTAACCTATAAGCTCATCACGCCGTCTGTGACCAAAACGTGAAGGGCGCCAAGATTGCATCCCAGTCCAGTCGCCGCTGCAACCTGGCCCAGTTTCTCAGCCGACTGAACTCCAAGTATCCTTAGGGCTAACTTAGCCGTCGGATGCGTGGATATGGCTCCCCCAATTATCCCCACGGCCATGGGCATCTCCAATTCACCAATAAGGCTCCCCTCACCGTCCCTCTTCCATGATGAAAGAGGCAGATAGCGCCCTGAGAGTGCTGCATAGGCGTGGGCGCCTGCTTCCACGGCACGGGTATCGTTGTTTGTAGCCATCAGGAGGGACGAGACCCCGTTCATTATCCCCTTGTTATGCGTGGCTGCCCTGTACGGGTCGGCTGCGGCAAAGGAGTAGGCCTTAACGATATCCTCGACGATCTTCGCTCCTCCAAGAGCCTCAGCGTCTATCTTCGTCTCAACTGTAACTAGCCTCTCTGTGGAGAGGTTGGAGAGTACCCTCATGCTCACCTTCCCCTCCGTGAGATCTGATATCATGGGGGTCACCTTCTCACACATCGCGTTAATAATGAGGGCACCCATCGAGTCCTTTACATCCACGAGGAGCTCGACGATGAGCATAGGACCCACATCCGTGTCGATACTGCGAACGATGATGTCCTTGGCCTTCCGGTGTCTGGAGAGGTTATTCACCTCTTCAAGCAGCTCCCTTTTTCTCGCCAGTATCCTATCCGTTGCCTTGGCCATATCAGGCACGTCTAGAACTTGGATCTGTCCTCTCATCAAGGAGCCAGTGCTTACGGCTCTGAAGCCTCCGGATGAAGAGCTCAGCTCGACGCCTTTTTTCAACATAGTGAAGATAGTGCTCTGCTCTGTTGCCAGGGGTATGATATACTCTCTTCCATTGATTATGAGTCCAGGAATGATTCCTAGAGGTCGAGTTGTTACACCGACGACGTTCTCGCTCATCCGGTCAGCTGATTCGAGGCTCAATCCTCCTGATTCAACGAGTGTTCGCAGTTCTTCTTCGGTCAGGTCAGTGAACTCTCGGAGGACCTTGAGGCGTTCCGAGAGCTTTAACGAGCTGAAGTAATGGGTGTCTGCGGCCATTTAAGATACGGTTTCTTCTGATGGATAAAAAACATTGTTAAGGACACTTGGGAGCGATAAACGGATATAATTCTGGGTCTGATTTACCGATATGCACTTCATCGTCACGGGCGGGGCTGGATTCATAGGCTCCAACCTCGTGGAAGGGCTGGTCGAACTCGGCGATGTCACGATTATAGATGATCTCTCATCCGGTAACCTCGACAACTTGGAACACCTGCTAAAGAGGGACGCCGTAGGCCTCGAGAGGCTCAGCGTGACCGACCTCGAGGGGATGAAGCCCCATTTCGAGGACGTAGACTGCGTCTTCCACCTCGCCGCTGTGTCAAACATTTCGAGTAGCGTCGCAGATCCCCTGCGGACGAACGAGGTGAACGTCAAGGGGACGTTGAACGTCCTGCTGGCCGCAAGAGACAGCGGGGTAAGGAAGGTGGTCTTCACCTCCTCCGCGTCGGTCTACGGCGACACCGAGGAGGTTCCCACGACTGAGAACGCGCTCCCTGATCCTCTATCCCCCTACGCTGTAACGAAGCTTGCCGGAGAGCATTACTGTAAGGTGTTCTCCGAACTCTATGGCCTAGAGACGACCTCCTTGAGGCCCTTCAACGTCTATGGACCCAGGCAAGACCCCAACTCTCAGTACGCCGGCGTGATCCCCCTCTTCATCCGTTCCCTGCTCGAAGGGGAGGTGCCGATGATCGACGGGGACGGAGAGCAGACAAGAGACTTCGTTTACATCAAGGACGTGGTCAGGGCCTTCATTCAAGCCATGGATCACAGAGCGAAAGGCGCTTACAACATCGCTGGTGGGAAAGGCATTTCAATTAATGAGTTATACCGTGAGGTCTCCAGCATCATAGGCGTCGATGTCGAGCCTCTACACGGCGAGCCTCGACCAGGAGACGTCAGGCACTCCACTGCGGATATTACGCGAGCCAAGAGGTACCTCGGATACGAACCGGAGTACGATATCAGGAGGGGGCTGGAGGAGACCATAGAGTGGTTCTCAATCTGAGTGACTGTTCTCCATTTTACGATGAATTGTATGGCTCAAGCACTTCCCTGTGAAGAAAGTGACTTAAATCCTTCATACTGATTTTATCCGACTGGGATGAAGTACTCCGACTACGTGGACTACGGCCGTCTGAACCCCTTCAAGAGGCTGGCGATAGAGCTCTTCTCCTCGACCTTCGGACACCCCGAGAGGCTGGGAATCAAGGTGGTTGAGGAGACCCTGGGGGCCGCGGCTGTCGCCTTCGACTTCGTGGACTACGACTTCATGCTGGGGTTCAACGTGGAGGGGCTGGGGACAAAGAGCCTCATAGCCGAGGAGATGTACGCCAAGATGCGCATCAGCGAGGAGGTCGACGGCTCCAGGTTCTACCGTGGTCTGGGCCAGGACAACATGGCGATGTCCATCAACGACCTTGTGAGCATCGGGGCGGTGCCCTTCGCGTACGGCGACATCCTCAGCTCCGGGGACTCCTCCTACTTCGACGACGAGAGCCGGATGGAGAGCCTGCTCACCAGCTTCCGTGAGGGAGCGGACAGGGCGGGGGTGGCTATCCCCCTGGGGGAGACGCCCACCCTCCAGGGTATCCTCTACCCGGAGGTGATGGACCTCGCAGGGGCCTCGATCGGCATAATCAAGCCAAAGAGCAACCTGGTGGGAGACAGCAAGGTGACCGAGGGGGACGCCATCTACGGGCTGGAGAGCAGCGGGATCCACTCCAACGGGGTGACCCTGGCGAGGAAGATCGTGGAGGGGACGCCCGACAGGTATTTCACCGAGCTCATTGACGGGAAGACCATCGGGGAGGAGCTGCTGACCCCGACCCCGATATACGTGAAGCCCATCGTCTCCATGCTAGAGGCGGGGGTCGACGTCCACTACCTCTCCCCCATCACGGGCCACGCATTCAGGAAGATCATGAGGCCGAGGAAGCCCTTCAGGTACGTGATAGACAACCTACCGGAGCCGCCCCGGATCTTCTCCGAACTGATCAGGCTTAGCGAGCAGCAGGGCACAGCTGTCTCGGATTATGAGGCTTACCAGACTTGGAACATGGGGGTCGGCTACGTGGTCATCGCCCCAGACGAGCTCGAGGAGGAGATCGTCGGAATTTGCGAGGGTGAGGAGGTCGCATGCCACCGCCTTGGGAGGCTTGAGGAAGGTGATAGGCAGGTCGAGATAGTCCCGAAAGGGATCAAATACACCTAAGCTCTGGTTACTCAGAGCAATCTCGATGCAATAGACCTTTATTTCCCTCAGACGAGCCTCAATACTGGTCATCGTGGAGAGCCTCATCCGGGAAGTCTCTGAGATAAGAGACGTGAAGAGACGCAGGGCGTACCTCAAGAAGAGGGGGCTGAAGGAACCGGAGATCAGCAGGGTCCTCGATGCGGCCCACTTCCTCGCCAAGGGGAGGCTCAAGTTCCCCCGAGCGGCTAAGATGAGGTTCAACCGAGAAGGACTGGCGCAGGCTTCCTCTCAGCCCGTCGCGGAGTACCGGACGTGGAAGATGAGGAACAGGCTGGGGAAGGTGGGCAAGGCCCTCGACGTCGGGAGCGGCATCGGCGGGGACACAATCTTCATGGCGATGAGGTGGAGGGTCGTCTCTGTCGACAGGGACCCGGAGAAGATGGAGATGCTCCTCCACAACGTGGGGGTCTACAACGTCGGGAAGAACGTGGAGACCGTCGTGGGCGACATCTACGACCTCCTCAAGGACCCCGGATTCAGGGAGAAGGTCTCCGACGTGGATCTCGTGTTCTTCGCCCCCAGCAGGAGGAGCGGGGGCAGGCGCACGGTCAGGTTCGAGGAGTATGAGCCGCCGCTGTCCCTCGTAGAGAGGCTCCTGGAGGTCTCCCCCAACCTCTGCGTGGAGGTCGCCCCCGGAGCGGACCTGTTCAGGATAGAGTACGACTGCGACGTAGAGGTCATCTCCCACAAGGGGGAGGTGAAGGAGGTGATCCTGTGGTTCGGCGACCTCAAGCTCTCCAAGGAGGGGAGGTCGATGATGGCCACCAAGCTGCCCGAGAGGATGACCCGGGTGAGGGGTGAGGACACGCGCAAGATTAGCGTTACCGTGCCAAGGGACTACCTCTACGAGCCCGATCCGGCGTTCATCAAGGCCGGGCTCATCGACGACCTCGCCCGTGAATACGGGCTGACCATGCTGCATCCCAAGATCGCCTATCTCACAGGGGAGGCATTCGTCGACACGCCCCTGGTGAAGCCGTATCGGGTTCTCAGCGTGACGGAGATGGACTACGGCGTCATCAATGACGAGCTCACGAGGCTCAACCTCGGGAG
>CAYONH010000009.1:20023-21964 GCA_964405275.1 uncultured Candidatus Bathyarchaeia archaeon
AGGACCATGGCGTGGACCATCCTGCTCTGACGATAGTCGAGGCGCCCCGCCTTGTCAAGGCAGAACTCCGTGTTGTAGACAGTGCCGTAGTCGTAGATGTCGAGGTCGTAGACTCCCAGCTCCCTGTTGACCATCTTGCTGGCGTCGCATCCGAACCAGACGGGGTGGCCGTCCACAATCATCTCCTTGGTGGCCTTCTTCATGGTCTCGATGTCCACGTTCAGGTATCGGACCGGCTGGCCCCCGACGACGTTCCCCAAGTACTCGACAGTGTACATCCTGTTGTAGGGCTTGTCCTCGGTGGGTGCGTTGATGAGGCAGACCATGGAGTCCATGTCGAATCCGACGTACTCATTGTAGAACTCCTGGGGGGTGATCTCCCCGCGCCTGTGGAACTTGTCGTCCTTGTCCCTCCACTCCCAGTGGAACGTCATGGGGGGCGTCCCGAGGTGGATGCAGACCATCCTGTAATACTCCTCCATCATGCACTTCTTCGCGGCCCTGAGCTCCTCCATGGACGCTCCGCCGTCGTCCATGTCCCGCAGCTCCTTGGCGTTCTCCCTGAGCTTTTCGATGAGGCGTCCGTTCATGCTCCTGGAGGCCATGCTGCTCTTCGTCTCAGGCATCACCGTCTTGGGGGCGACGCCGTACTTCCTCACGAGGTTAACGAGCATGTCCCACTGCCCGGCGTCCGGGATAATATTGGAGAGGAGCCACATCACAAGTCTGCCGTCCAGGGGCTCCTTCCGGGTCTCGATGACGTTCTCCAGGAAGTAGTTCGCCTTCTCCACCTTGTCCCAGAACATGAGGTAGGACTGGGAGAGCTCGAAGTCCTTGAGGTTCATCTTCTCCATGGCTATGATTCGGAACGTGTTCATGGCTGCGAAGATCCAGCACCTCCCCGTCGCCCCCTGGGCCGAGGCTGTGCCTGTCTTGATGAGATGTGAGTAGGTGTGAACGACGTTGGTTGTCGCCTCCCTGCTCAGGGATACCTCGGCTATATCGCTCCTTGTGACGGCGTTCATGGCCAGGGTGTTCCTGGGGTCAGCGTCGAAAGCCTTCTGGAACTTCTCAATGTCCTTGAGGCCTAACTTTTTCTCCATAATACCAAAACCAACGATATACAATCAAACGATAGGATCTGTAAAAGGGTAACCTTCAGGAAGCCTCAAAAAGCGCTTATTAGGGACGCATTGATACCCTGATTACCTGTGTGGGATGAGTGTCCTTTAAAAGGTAATATAGGAGTGCAAGCAGTGTGGACATAGAAATACCTATTAAAATGCCTTGAGATGTGATGGGGAGTATGGACAACCGGGGAGCGGCTCTTGTTGCGGTCGGCGGCGGCATCATCATATTCGCCGTCAAGCTCGGGGCATGGTACATCTCCGGCTCTGTAGCCCTCCTCTCAGACGCGTTGGAGTCCATCATAAACATCGCCGCCTCCTGCCTGATGCTGTACTCGGTCCACATCTCGGGGAGACCCGCGGACGACGAGCACCACTACGGCCACCAGAAGGTGGAGTACATCACGAGCCTCACGGAGGGGGGGCTGATCATCACGGCAGCGATATTCATAATACACACGGCCCTTGAGCGCCTCTCCAATCCGGTGCCCATCACCTCGGTGGAGTCCGCGGTGGGCATCAACCTGTTCGCCACGGCCATGAACGGGGGGCTCTCGTGGTACCTGAGCAGGAGGTCCCGGGAGACGGGGTCCATCGCGCTGGAGGGCGACGCCAAGCACCTCCTCTCAGACGTCATCACCTCCGTGGGGGTCGCAGGCGGCCTCTATATCTCCCTGTTTACCGGCTGGACCCTAGCCGACCCCGTAATCGCCCTCGTAGTCTCAGTTCTCATCTTACGCATGGGAACGAACATCATACTGAAGTCGAGCAGGGGCCTCATGGACCCTGACTGCCCTGAGACCGAGGAGAAGAT
>CAYONH010000010.1:0-17997 GCA_964405275.1 uncultured Candidatus Bathyarchaeia archaeon
GAAGGAGATGGCCATGCTCAGGAACAGGGCCCCGAAGCCAATGAAAGCATACGATTCGAGTTCGGGTCCAGAGGCATCGGCGGCGGGAATCCCCATCAGCGGCACGACGACGAGCTCGAAGACCAGGACGACCAGGGGCGGGACGATGATGACCGGGTTCGTGCGGTACCTCGCTATGTTCAGCCTGACTATGTCGAGCAGCATGATGGAAAGCGCCATTACGTGGTCCTTCGTCCGCGTTAATAACTTTATTGGAGCCTGAACATAAAACAATCATGTGCTGAAGTTTACTCAAATTCAATTGCGTTCGCGCGCGCATCTCGCTACAGAATTTGACACGAAACCGTTTTCCCGCCTGCTCAAAAGAACCCCAACAGCCCCTACAATTCTAAAGGGTCATTTTCCTTCGGCTCCACCCTGTCAATCACGACACCCCTACCAAAGACATCGCACCCCCTGAACACCAACCACCAGAAAAGACGATACGTAAAAATAGAAAAATCTACGAAAAAATAACCCACCTGAACGATTCCACGACCCCTTCCACGAAAAGGAGACCTAAAACCACCCCTCGAAAAAGGGGGGGAGGGGGGGTCATACCCTCCGTACCTGAAGACAACCCCAACCACCGAAAGGACCCTGAAACCCGCTCCTCCCTGATCCGGTTCATACCAAAAGGAGCACCTATTCATACCAAAAACGCGCCAAAACCCCTTCAACGGGACAGTGAACAACCCACACCAAACACAACAGCCCTCACACGGAAAAAACCTCGCGGAACGCTTATCCCCTGCCAGCCGCACGCGGACCCCTATCCAACCCCTCGACGTAGCCCTCCACCTCGAGGAACGCCCTCTGACGAAGGAAGACCACGGCAACCCCCTCCCCCCTCAGACGCCTCCTCAGCTCACCATCATTAGTCGCAACCAGATAACCACCACCCACAGCGAGCCTGAGGATCAAGTCGTCAACGCTCTCACCCTCCAGGCGATCCCCCTCCAGGACACGGCACCTCCCCGCCAGCTCCACGGCGAAGTCGATCTCCCTCACCAGCGACGGCGAGGCGCCATCCCGGAGCAACTCCAGCTCAGCCAAGGCCACAGCCGGAACCAGACACACCACCGAAGGACCCAGAAGCCCCTCAAGCTCACCGAAAATATCCACGCCGAACCTCAGAGGCACGAACAGAAAATTAGAGTCCAGGATAACCCCGCGGCCACCCACCCTCATCACTTCAGGGTCCCGATCCCTATCAGCCGCCATCTGCTGCCAACCCTCCGGCTGATCGCCACCCGATCCCCCTCCTCCCCACAGACCGGGATCGTGAGAGACGCCTCAAGATAATCCTTAGACACAGTAGTCACAGAGCCCATCGTCTTCGCCGTGCCCACGTTAAGGAGCAGGTTCTCACCCCTCGCCACCAGGGCCACACTCTCCATCTCACGGCTCCCCACCACCGTCTCGAACAGCTGGACATCCAGCCCCACCTCGCTCAGCACGGGGGGCAGCGTACCCGGCTTACCCACGAGGCTCCCCACGAGCCCGTCCGACTTCGTCAGCGACGGATCCAACAGGGTGCCCATCCCCACCAATCCCCCCGGGAGGGCCTCATCCACTTGCCCCCCGCCGGCGTGGAGGCTCGTCACCTCCGTGTAGAGCTCATGCATCTTAAGCCGGTTCCTCTCCCTTATGGGGAGCCCCGGCCTGATCTCCACCTCATCCCCGACACTGAAGCTCCCATGGATGATCGAACCCCCCAAAACGCCCCCCACCATCCCCTCGAGGGAGGTTCCCGGAATATTCACGTCGAAGCTCCTGATGATGAACATACGAGGCGACTTGGACTGATCCCTCTCAGGCGTCTTCAGGTACTCCTCCATCGCCTGGACCAGGAGATCCGTATTCACGGCATGCGCCGCTGACACAGGGATGACGGGCGCATCCTCCGCCACCGAGCCCTCAAGAAACTTCTGGATCTGGTTATAATTTCGGACCGCGTCCTCCCTCGTCACGATGTCGATCTTATTCTGGACCACGATAACATTCCTGAGGCCCACGATATCGATGGCTGCAAGGTGCTCACGAGTCTGAGGCTGGGGGCACGGCTCATCCGCCGCGATCACCAGGATCGCCCCGTCCATCACCGCAGCCCCGCTCAGCATCGTCGCCATCAGGATCTCGTGACCCGGCGCATCCACGAAGCTCACAGCCCTCTGGAACTCACACTCCGAGCCACACTGAGGACAGGTGGGAGACATGCTGAAGCACTCGGGCTCGTCACAGTTGGGACATTTGTAGACCGCTCCGTCCGCGTAGCCAAGCTTAATCGTGATACCCCGCCTTAGCTCCTCGCTGTGACGGGACGCCCAGACACCGGTCAACGCCTGGACCAGAGTGGTCTTACCGTGGTCCACGTGTCCGATCGTGCCGATGTTAATCTCAGGCTGCTTGGGAAGCTTAACGATCTCCAATCGCCTCTTTTAGACTGGTGTACTTGGGAGCTCTGGGCTTATATACATTTATGAATCGGGGGAAGACACGTCGAATCCCCTGAAAGAAACGCGTCAAAATGAAAAGTGCTCATTTTATAAGCTCACACGAGGATAGCCAATGAAACGGGGTATGAAAATGGCCTCAGACGAAAAGGTAAGCATCAAGATCCCCAAGTCCCTTTACGATAAAATCCAGGAGAAGATCCAGGGAACAAGCTTCTCAAGCGTCGATGGCTACGTCGCCATGAAGCTCGAGAACGAGTTCCCCACGGAGCCCGTATACACGAAGGAGGAGGAGGAGCTGATCAAGGAGCGCCTCCGAAAGCTGGGATACATAGAATGAGGGGATGAATGTGCTTCCTCCCCACGGTGGTAAACTCGTCGACAGGCTTGTGCCCGAGAGAGACAGAGCCCACCTCAAGGAAGAGGCAGGCGAACTATCATCAATAAGGGTCTCAGACGAGTTCAGGAAAGACCTCGAATGCATAGCCTACGGGATATTCAGCCCCCTGGAGGGCCCCTTCGTCAGAAATGACTACACATCCGTTCTCGAGAAGGGAAGGCTCCAAGGCGACCTCCCATGGACATTCCCCATCGTCCTAGACGTCACGGAGGAGGACGCATCCAGGATCCAGGAGGGGGACGACGTCGCCCTTACTCAAAATGAGGCGCCCTTCGGAGTCCTCCATGTAGAGGAGAAATACCCGCTGGACAGGAGATCTCACGCAGAGAACATATTCAAGACCCTGGATGCCGCACACCCCGGCGTGGAGAAAACGGAGAGCATGGGGCCCGTCCTGCTAGGAGGAAAGGTGGACATATTCGACGATACCCCCGGCAAGTTCCCCCGGTACCGACTCAAGCCCAAGGAGACCCGCTTCCTGTTCCAGGAGATGGGCTGGAGGACCATAGCCGGATTCCAGACCAGGAACGCCCCCCACAACGGCCACGAGTACGTCCAGAAGACAGCCCTCGCCTTCGCAGACGGCCTGTTCATCAACCCCCTCATAGGCAAGAAGAAGGCTGGGGACTTCAGGGACGAGGTGATCATAGACACGTACGAGACCCTCATCAGCAACTACTACCTCAGGAACTCAGCCACCCTCGTCACCCTCGAGATGGAGATGAGATACGCCGGGCCCAGGGAGGCCATATTCCACGCCATCGCCCGCAAGAACTTCGGTTGCACCCACTTCGTCGTCGGCAGAGACCACGCCGGCGTTGGCGACTACTACGGACCCTATGAGGCCCAGGAGATATTCGACGACTACCCCGACCTCGGCATCGCACCCCTCTTCTTCAGGAGCTTCTTCTACTGCAAGAAGTGCGGCGGCGTCGAGAACGACAAGGTCTGCCCCCACGGCCCAGAGGACCACATCGACTTCAGGGGCAGGGAGATGAGGAGGCTCCTCATGGACGGGGAGCGCCCCTCCGAGCTCCTCATGCGCCCCGAGGTGGTCGACGCGATCCTGAAGCACCCCGACCCCTTCGTGAGGTAAGAGTATGAGGAAAGCGCTGCTCATCGGACTGGACTGCGCCGCCCCAGACCTCCTGTTCAACAGGTTCATCGACAAGCTCCCCAACTTCCGCAAGATGATGGACCAGGGCATCCACGGGAAGCTCGAGAGCAGCGACCCCCCCATCACCATCCCCGCCTGGACAGTGATGGCATCCAGCAAGTATCCGGGGACCCTGGGCCTCTACGGGTTCCGCCACCGCAGGAACAACTCGTACAAGGACATCTGGATCTCCACCTCGAAGAACATCAAGGAGAAGAGGATCTGGGACTACGTCGCCGAGGCCGGAGGACGATCCTGCCTCGTAGCCGTGCCCCCCAGCTACCCCCCCTACCCCGTGGAAGGCTGCCTCATCGGGGGTTTCATCACCCCCGACACCAACAGGAACTACACTTACCCCCCCGAACTGAGGGAAGAGATCAAGGACCTGGTTGAGGATTACCAGGTCGACGTAGAGTTCCGCATCGAGGACAAGCAGAACCTCGTCAAGGAGCTCCACGAGATGACGGAGAAGCACTTCAAGGTGATCAAGCACCTCATCAAGACGAAGGACTGGAACTTCTTCATGTTCGTGGAGATCGGCCTCGACAGGATCCACCACGCATTCTGGAAGTACTTCGACGAGAGCCACCACCTCTACGAGCCGGGAAGCGAGTTCGAGAACGTCGTGGAGGACTACTACATACTCCTCGACACGAAGGTGGGGGAGCTTCTGGACCTGATAGACGAAGACACCGTCGTCATGGTCGCCTCGGACCACGGAGGCAAGCCCATGAAGGGGGCTTTCTGCATCAACACATGGCTCGAGGAGCAGGGCCTCCTCAGGCTGAGCACCCCCGTCGAACGGGTCATCAGGTTGAACGACGCCGATGTGGACTGGGGGAAGACTGTGGCATGGGGCTGGGGCGGCTACTACGCCAGGATATTCCTCAACGTCAAGGGGAGGGAGGAGAACGGCGTCGTCGACCCCAGTGACTACGAGAGCACCCGGGAGGACATCGCCCAGAGGATCCGGGACATCAGTGGGCCAAACGGCGAGAGGTGGAACACCACGGTACTGAAGCCCGAGGAGGCCTATCCTGAGTGTAACGGCGATCCCCCGGACCTGATGGTCTACTTCGACGACCTCTACTGGAGGTCAGCGGGCACCATGGGCCACGGACGCATCTACCTGCTGGAGAACGATACGGGCCCCGATGACGCCGTCCACGACAAGATGGGGCTCTACATCTACTACGATCCCCGGGAAGACCTCAACGGAAGGGCTGAGGACCTGAATATCCTCGACGTCGCTCCGACTCTCATAAAGGCCCTGGGGCTGAAGGTTCCCGAGGACATGGAGGGAGAGCCCCTCACATAGTCTGTGGTCTCAGTTTTCCTAGAAAAGGTTAAGAGCCGCTCCCATGTAGGGTAAAATGGTCCGCAGGGTGAACCAAGCAAAGATGAAGTCCACCTGTACCGGAGTATCCGTTTTATGAGCGACGTCGAGAGAGTGGAGTACACCCCAGTCTCAGTCCGCGAGACCCTCATCCAGATGAAGGACATATCGGAGCTCATGATAGACCTCGCCTACTCGGCTGCTCTCTTCAACAATCGCGGGCTGGCCGAGGAGGTCATGGAGCTGGAGAGGAGGATGGACACCCTCGTCTACGTCCTCAACATGAACCTCATGCTGGCGGCACGGGATAAGGAGGACGCTGAGTCCCTGGCCGGCGTGGCCAAGGTGGGCTCCCTGACCAACAGCATATCCGATGCAGCGGCCGATATAGCGGGCATAGTCCTCAATAACATAGGCGTCCACCCCATCGTAAGGGAGGTCTTCCAACGGACCGAGGAGCACCTGGCCCGAGTCCAGATAGTCGAGTCCTCGATCCTGGCGGGTAAGACCGTGGAGGACATGGACCTGGCGGCCGAAGTAGGGGTCGACGTCATCGCGGTACGCCGGGGTCGCCACTGGATGATCAACCCCGAGAAGGAGATAGTCCTGCCAGAGGACGTGCTCGTGGCGAGGGGGACAGCCGAGGGCCTCGAGAAACTCGGGAAGGCGGCGAGGGGGGAGGTCAAGGACCTTGACTGAGGACACACAGCTCTTCGAGAAGATCTGCAATGACCTCGTCGAACTCAAGGACACGTCCGAGTTGATGATGGACATGGCGTACTCTGCCCTGCTCCTCAACAGCCATCAGCTAGCGGAGGAGGTGCTGGAGCTCGAGGACAGGATGGACAGGCTGCACACCGAGTTCGAGCTCATGGTCCTCTCTGCCAAGAATGGCACACAGGAGGCGAAGGGGCTCCTCGGCCTGATCAGGATGGGGGTGGTCACCGAGAGGATAGCCGACGCGGCCGCCGAGATAGCTGAGGTGGTCATTAGGAGTGGGGAGCCCCACCCGGTTCTAAGGATGATGATACAGGACGCGGAGGAGACTGTGGAGCGAGTGGTCATCCCGGAGTCCTCACCCCTAGTAGGGAAAACGCTGAAGGATGCCAAGATACCCGAGGGGACCGGCATGTGGGTACTAGTAATCCGAAGGGGCGACAAGTGGATGCGGCCAAGACCCTATACTCGCATAGAGGTCGGTGATGTGGTTATAGTATCCGGCTACGCTGAGGGAGAAGAAGACTTTAAGAATCTGGTACTCGGCGTAGAAGCCTGTTGACTCAAACCTCACAATTCTCTAAGACCTATTTAGGGTTCATAGCCGCTGGATAGTAGGAGGTTCAACCTCTCCTTTTTCATTTCTATCCGTTCAATCTTTGGCAATCCGTCTTTCTTCCCAAGATATCTTTGGAAGCTGCCCCTTGGGAGTAGATGCACCTTTAGAGGGGTGTACTTCATGTACTCTGTGAGGCTGGCCCAGTCCTTGTCCACCTCTAGTAGTGCTTCGTGTAGCCTCGTCGTCACCTCTTCTGCCCCCATGAGCGTTGATAGCTCCAGGTAGAGTACCATGTATTCCTTGTTTCCATGTAGCTCCACTCTAGCGGTGAATTCGACACTGGGGATACCGGCGTCTCTGAGGGCGTTGAGTATCTCATCTTCAGAGATCCTCGTGAAGTTGCATATCGAGATCAGCCTGTCCGCTCTGCCGTAGAAATAGAAGATAGGCTGATCTATACCCAGGATGGAGTCGCTCCTGCTCACGCACTCGAAGATATCACTTGTGACGTATCTGGTTATATCATTCTTGAAGGGTGTTGCCACGTACTGGTATCTCTTCCCGACCTCGACATCCATTAATGGTACAGTGTCAGGGGGGTCATCTGCAGTCTCCTCCTCGATGTTTAAGGCTTCATTCTCGGGTATGAACTCACTGTACACTACCCTCCAATCGATGAAGAACGCTCCAGGATATTCTATAGATGGTAGCCCTACTATGAACGTCTCAGTTGATCCGTAGACAGTCTTAGGGTATGTCCCGGTGACATCCATAATATCATTCTTCAAGGAGCGAGCTGAAACATCCTGAGTCATGAGCCCCTTTAGATGGAATTTCTCCCCTATTCTGGGGTAGATCTCGTCGAGAAGGGCTGAGACATTCATGTACGCTACATCGATATCCCTGTAGTTCTCAACGAAGTAGTCAATCTTCTTCTGGTAAGACATCTCGACCTCGGGTACACGTCGCACTAGGAAAGATTGGTCGCTATCGGAGAAGTGAGAGTAGAATCCGCTCATGAACGACCCCCCGGGAGCGTTCCTGAACATCGTGTCCCCCGCCTTCCATTGGACCTTCTCCCCGTCGTGGGTGGTTAGGACGAAGAGACTGAGGCTTGTCTTCGCCATGTTATCCATCATGCCTTTTTTTGGTATCAGGAACGTCTTCGGCTTTCCCATGCTACCGCTTGTGTAGACCTTCAAGTACTCGCTGAGAGGATACATGAAGTCCCCCTCGACAGGGTTCAAATAGTAATTCTTGTAGAAACTGTACGTTGTAAGGGGAACCCTTTCAAAAGAGGAGTGAGGTTCTAATCCTATCTTCTTTCCTATATTCGATTTACCTGCATTCTTGATCTTCTCCTTCAGTAACTTCTCCTGTTTATCAGCGATATTTCTCTCTTCAAGGAACTTCATTCCTCGGCGTATGACTATTGGTAATAAAGCCCTCCCACCTATATTGGATAACCATCCTTGACTCATTGACTCACCCCTTATCTTTCAGCTGAAATATTCTATTTGTGGAATATTACGCAATATACAACTCGTGTAGTTGGTTGTGCCCTCCACTCTAAATTATAAAGTTCCATTGTTAATAATATATTAATGATATAATAGTTTTATTACACTTTTAATAAAAAATTAATATCCTTTTTGAATAATGAAAGAGGGATTCTGAATATAGAAGCTCTAACGTTAAAACTTAAGGCGAGAAGTATTTGTGCTCCCAACGCCCTATATTTCATCACTTGAGGAGAGGATCCTATCAGCGAGGCGCTCGAACTTGGTTATCTCCTCTGTTGGATGTGTCTCAGGATAGTAGAACCCATAGAATTGGACATCACTGTTTTTTATATTGGATATCTTTGAGGTCAGTAGTGAGTAGACGCTCTCCCAGCCATGGGTGTGTATCATCCATGATAGAGTGTAGACGACGAAGTCGATCCTTGTTTTTCTTTCCTGCGAATATGAAATGATCTCGGAGATCAATATCTCAAGCTGAAGCAGGCTGTCGCTCATCACTGCAGCGTAATCCTCGAAGGTTTGTATCTTCTGCTCACTTCTAGGGAGCACCCGGACAAGATACAGGTCCTCTTCTTTCATGCCCCATTCTCTGAGGTTTGATGGGGTAATAAGGTCATAAAGCACCACTAGTATAGTTCGAGTACCCTCCTTTGCATTATTCTTTACTCTGTGTGAGATCCATTCCAGTTCTTCTTCTCTGTGACCCGGATTCAGTTGTACTAGTAATATATGTTCGTGGACACTCTGGGGATATATCTCAGCCGTTCCAGAGACTAGGAATCGTTTCATGTCATCTGCTAGGAATGAGAATCGCGGATTAGTCATTCCTTTGAATATTACGATCTTTCCGATGATCGCTAGTATGTCTACGTAGATTGGAGCTATCATACTGAGTGGTTGGGCGAGATTGATCAGAAATAGGAAGACCCATCCGATTATGAAGAGATCGAGCGCAGCAGGGAACTTCCTCTTGATAAAGATCAAGCCTACGCAGATGAGTAAGTAAGGGGATAGTGATATCGACCAGCCTATCAATACTGGTCCTGAAAGAATGTAGGTGATGAATGGCACGAGGGGGAGAAGGAGTAGGGAAAGAAGAGCGACTCGTGTTCTCTCAACGAGATCACCTATTCCGACGATGATGCTGATATTACCCAACATGTAGGAGACGAAGGATATCCATAGAAGTGATGAAGTGTAATCCTCAGCCCATAAGTTAACTATAGCCCTGAATAGTATATTGATACCGTACAGGAGGAATCCCACACCCCATAGGAGATAGAATCTCTTCTTGTTTCGCACATGCATTCTGTATAAGAAAGGAAAAATTGAGATGGTGACAATCCCGTTTAACAGCCTAACAAGGAAGACGATGTTTGTTGTTACGAATTCACTAAGCAAGGGATTATTTACATCTCCGTTTTATAATATCTTTTTTTCTATCTTAATACTCTTCATCCAAACTATAAACAGATATATATGTACTGAGGTGAGGACGTTATCCCAAGATGCCAGAAAGTGTTTTTAAACTCAGGTCATCTTTTATCTTTTCATGGAGTATCATGTTCTGGCTACACGCCTAAGGAAAGCCGTTGAACGCTACAATTTTGAGAACTCTGACTATAATCTAGACATACCTGTACAACTTCCCCAATACCCAAAAGTAGTAGTCAAAGAAGGCAATATAGTCATTGTCGACGAGGGCGGCGATGAGCAGGTTGTCGAGTATATTGAGGATGAGCTCCTAGCAGCCTCTGTGGCTGATGAGATCCAGCTCGGGCTCAGGGCCATCAACTATGTGAGGGGGCACCTATCAACGTACATCTCCAAGCTAGCTGACGACCTCATTAGGCTGAACATCTCTCAAAATGACGTTAATGTCATCCTCTACGAAGGATATTCTAGCCTCAAGAAGATGTTCATAAAGCTAGATGAGGCAAAGTGAAATCTAGGTATCATTATTTATTGATTGAACTGGTTAGGAAAACGACAGCCCTTGTCTTGATAAGTGCCTATGCGGTTTCTTCGTCTTTGGGTTTCTTCTTTCCCTTCGGCTTCTCCACGATCTTGAAGTTGAGGAACGTCGTCTCGACCGAGACCATGTTCCCCCGGACGACCACTCTCCTCCTCTCGCCCTTCCTCTTGGGCTTGTAGCCGACCCCTCCGCTGAGAATGATCCTGGACTTCGCTGAACCGTGAACATCGGGGCGCATGGGTATCCCGTCCTTATCGGTACCCCCGGTGAACATTAACTGGTGGCCCGCCAGATCGGCTACCGTGCCGTCTATTACCTCCCCGATCCTCCTCCCGACGAGGGGGCCCATCCTGTTATCCTCTAGCTCGACCTTCTGGCTTTTCCCCGTCTCGGGGTCCGATATTATCAGCACAGGCATCCGCTAAACCGCCCATAGTATGTCCTTTTTACGTTTCAACTCAGTGAGCTCCCGCAGCACCTCGAGGGCGCCGGCCGTGAGCCGTCCCTGGTACTTCTTCCGGAGCAGCTTGGCATGTTTTTCGGGAACGTCTACAAAGAGGATATCCTTCTCTTTTATATGTCTACCTACAATCGGCTGGGGCATCGATACGGCGACCTCCTTCCCCTCCTCGGCCAGTGAAACAGCCTCCCCAGAGTCCTGGATCTGGGTTACCCGTCCTAGCTTCGTCCCCTCGAGGTTGACCATTTGCGTGTTGGGGGTTATGCTTCCACTTAGGATCAGCACTCCGAATATCGCGGGCTTGGCCCTCCTGAAGACGAACCCGTCCATGATCTCCATCTTCCCCGGCTTGACGAGGGCGTCGAACTCCTTCCGGGCCTTGGCCTCCTTCTCGTCCTCCATCCACCTGACGTACTCGTCCATGAGGTTGTAGATGATGTCATTCATGAAGATGGGGATACGCTGGTCGTGGGCCTCCCGCTCAGCGTCGGGCAGGGGCTTCACGTTGAATGCGAGGATCGCCCCGTAGAGGGGCTCCTCATGCTTCACCGACAGGGCCTCCATGACCTCCCGCCTCGAGATGTCGCCGATGTCGGCAAGGCGTATGGGGACGTCCCTGGCCCTAAGGCTCTCGATGAGGGCCTCCAGCGAGCCCAGGGTGTCCGTCTTGAGGATGATGCCCACCTTGTCCGTGGAGATCCGGAGCCTCTCTAGCTCGGAGGCCACCTCCTCCACCGCCTTCTCAAGAGTCATCTCACCTCCAACTGCGATCAACGGGGCTCCAGGGACGGCGTTCTCAAGGTCTGGTGCGGCGATCTTCACCCCGCAGGCTGCGAAGGCCTCGTCGATGGTGTCGAACTTCTTCCTCGGATCCCTGATCTCGTCCAGGGGCTGAGGGAGGAGGATGGCCCGGATGCTCGAGGTGAGGGGCCCCTCCTTTCCCCCTATGACGATGGTGTCGTCCGCCCTGAGGACGCCGTCGTATATGATGGCGTTTATGGTGGTCCCGAGGCCCACCTCCTCCGTCACCTCCAGGACGGTGCCGAGGGCGTGTCCCTCTGAGACCTCTAGCTTGTCCGCCATGTACTGCTGGGTGAGACCTATGAGCACTGTGAGCAGCTCCCCTATCCCCTCCCCCGTGATGGCGCTCACGGGGACGATGGCGATGTCCCTTGTGAAGTCCCTGACCCTGTCGAACCTCTCCGACCTGAATCCCTGCCTTGACAGGGTGCCCATCATCATGTACAGCCTGTTGTCCAGATCCTCCTTCACGATGGGCCCCTGCTTCGCGTAGGATGCCAGGAACGGCGTGTCCGGGTTGCTCCTCCAGCCGTCAATGCGGTCGATCTTGTTCGCTGCGACGATGAAGGGGGTCTTCCGGGACTTGAGTATCTCCAGGGACTCGTAGGTCTGGTTCTCGAAGCCGTGCATCACGTCCACGACAAGGATGGCGACGTCCGCTACGGATCCTCCCCGCCGACGGAGGTTGGCGAACGCCTCGTGGCCCGGGGTGTCAACTACGAGGAGGCCCGGTATCTTCACTGTTGTCTCGAAGTCCTTGATGAGCTGCTGTGTGATCGCGACGAGGGTGTCTATTGGGAAGAAGCTTGCCCCTATCTGCTGGGTTAGCCCCCCCGCCTCCCTGAGCTGAACCGCTGAGCCCCTGATCTTGTCCAGGAGGGACGTCTTCCCCGTGTCGACGTGTCCGAGCATGCAGACTATCGGCTGTCTGAGAGGCATTTTTTACACCCGTCAAACAAGACGACGGGCGTTACTAATTAATCATACTCCTTTGAGTAAAAATCTTCTAAAAGGTGTTTAGCTCGATTTTATGGGGGCTTCCAGGAGATATACTTCGAGGTCGTGAATCTCTGCTTCGACGTCACTCCCATTCCTATCCGGATCATCTCAGGGAGCACCTGATTGTAGAACCTGGTGGAGGGCTTCCCCGATATGACGCCTTTGCAGGCCGGGTCGAGGTAGACATGGAAGTTTTTACCCATGTATTTTATGGCGCTCCCGTCTCCCTTGGAGTAGACAGGCTTCGAGTGGATCCTGAAGGGGAAGAGCTTGCATGCCAAGGGTTTGATCCCCTGGAGGCTGCAGATCCATCTTCCCATTGACGGGCGCTGGAAGACGCATCTGTTATTCTGTCCCCTCTTGAGGTAGACCTTTCCGAGGCCGAAGTCGAGAACGTTGAATCCGTATCGCTGGGCCACACGGGCGTACTCATCGGCCTTGAGGGGGACGCTGTAACCTACGCAGCAGTTGCCGCATGCAACGCAGGACCAGGAGCTCACCTCGCTCCATGGGATGAGTGCTTTATCCCCCATCTAATCAGGACCCATACAATTTGGGGAGCTAAATATCTATCGCCTTGAGTTTTTTCCTTAGAAGCTGTGGGTATTCTACGCTGTTACTCCTGTTTCTTCTTCTCATCTTCATCCAGGGCGTACAGGATGGGATAGATGTTCTGATGCTGCCTAATCAGCCTGACCGTCCAGCGTCCGAAGTACCAGAATATACCCACGGAGATGGCGATGAACATCAGGCTAATCGCTGTAATGGTGTCTATCACAGGTGTTCAATCTTAGAGGCTGTATCGTGGGCTAAATATCTGTCTGTCAGCCTACGCAGTGGAAGATAACTTTATGGCTCCTCTTTTAGGGGCTTCGCCATGACCAAGGCGTCCTCCCCGTCCATGTAGTAGCCAAGCTTCCTGTTTACGTTCGTGAACCCCAGCTTCTCGTAGAGGTTGACCGCCGGATGGTTACTCACCCTGACCTCGAGGAAGCACTCGGTCACGTTGTACGCCTCCACCCCGTTCTCCATCGCCATCAGCATGAGCGCCGATGCGATGCCGCGTCTCCTGTAGGCCTCCCTGACCGCAATGGAGACGACGTGGGCGTGACGTGCGGTCCGGAAGGTCTTGAACTTAGATAGGCCTCTCTCTATCCGGCACATGATGTAGCCCTGGATGTCCCCGTCGGCCTCGGCAACGATGAACGTCTTCGGGAATCGCTGGTAGAGGTCCCTGTAGAAGAATGTGCTGTAGTTCTCAGGGAGGCACTCCTCGTTTATCGACATGACCCTGTTGAGGTCATCGGATCTGAAGATCCGCACCCTGAACCCCTTATCTTCCATCTAAGACTCCTAAACGTCTAAATCCCTTGCATTTAAGATCTGTGCTAGCCCGTGTCCCAAGAACGTTTTTGTATCATGGTTACACTATGGAAACCACGCATTATCGGAGGCTGCTTTCAGGAACATTGGCTAGCTACCTGGCGGACCCTGACGTCGAAGAGGCGATTGAGGACATCTTCAACATACGGGACACGTACTTCTACATGGATCAGCCGACGTACATCGTGGAACCCCTCGAGGAAGGTGATCCCAGGATGCTGATGAAGCGGGGGTTCAAGCGGCTCGTCGAGGAGCTCCGTCCCCTGGGGTTCCTCCCCCGTCTGAACAAGGAGATAGATCGATACCTGATCACCGTCTTCAGAACCCCTCCGCCGAGTCCGTCGAGGATAAATAGGAACCTGATACTGTTCGCAGTCACGACCTGCACCATATTCCTTGACGGATTCATAAGGAGCAACAACCCCCTCCTCGTGGACATCCTGATGCCGAACACCTCCGTCTACGTCAACGCCTTCTATTTCACCCTGGCCATCCTAGCGATATTCGGAATCCATGAGCTGGGGCACAAGGCCGTGGCGGTCCTCAGGGGGGTCGAGGCCTCTATGCCCTACTTCATCCCTGCGCCCCCGGGGATGGGGGGCACCTTCGGGGCTGTCATCGTCCAGAAGGAGCCACCGACAAACAGGGACGCCCTGTTCGATCTGGGGTTGAGCGGCCCCCTGGCCGGGTTCATCATCACCGTTCTGGTCGCCGTGGTGGGGCTCAGGCTCTCGTTCGTCGTCCCCATCGAGGAGGTCCACTCCTGGATGATCAGCTACCCCGAGATCAGGTTCCAGTCGATCCCGTTCCCCATACTCATGGTCTTCCTGCAGTCGATCATTAGACCCGCTCAGGAGGGTATGGTGCTCCTCATTCACCCCGTCGGCTTCGCGGCCTGGGTAGGCTGCCTGGTGACCTTCATCAACCTCATTCCGGCATGGCAGCTCGACGGAGGCCACATTAGCAGGGCCATATTCGGCAAGTACTATCACAAGATCATGTCCATAATCGGCATAGCCGTGCTGTTCCTAACTGGATACATCGTGATGGCCATAATCACCTTCTTCCTGATGATGAGGACGCAGGGCGACGCGGAGGCCCCCCTGGATGATGTCTCCCCTCTCAGCCCCTCGAGGAAGGCACTGATATTCGTCTATCTGGCCATCGTCCTGTTGACCCTGGTGACGCTCTTCCCTAGCTAGACCGCGTATGGGATGGTCGTGCATCCGTGGGTGACCACTAGGGTTCGCCTTCCTCGCCGCCGCTCGTATGCCCGGCTCAGGGCCTCGTTGGCCGTCCTCTCGACTGTGAGTCCCAAGGGCTCTGCCAGGTAGGAGGGGATGGCTGAGACCAGGACCAGGTCTTTCTGCTTGCCGAGTGTCTTGATCAGGTGTACCGCTTTAGCGCCCAGCATGTACCTTCTCCTCAGCTCCGGTAGGGCTTCCACCTGGGAGAGGGTCTCCAGGCCGTCCGCCCCCAGCCCTTCTGAGCACTCGGCCATGAGGATGATTGTCGCCCCCCTCCTCGCGACGGTTGCGGCGTTCCTGAGGGCCCAGATCGAGTTGTAGAGGTCGTAGTCGAACCTGTTCCCCCCTGCGCTTACCACTACTACGTCGGCGTTCCCTTCTGTCTCAACCCTGTGGCTCTCCCCCGCCTCGGCCACCGCTCCCTCCCAGCTCTTTTCGAGCTCCCCGGAGTGTGCGGAGAGCAGATCCCCCATGCCGTCGGTGACCAGGTTCACGGAGAGCTCTATCTCCGCCATCTTGGCGGCCTCCAGCCCGTCATCGTAGACGGGGTTCTCTGCCATGACCTCAGGGGATGTATCGCTCTTGAATGAGAGGCGTCGGCTCTTCTCGATCGAGGAGGCTCCCGAGAGCGCCGGGAGGATGAGGTTGTGGGCCCCCCTCATGCCCGTGAACGGGTCGAGGCGGACTTCCCCCACGGCGACCCTGGTCGTCGCCTCGAAGAAGGCTCTGTTTATCTCGACCTCGGTCCCCTTAGACGTCTTGCCTATCGCTCTCAGGTTTCCTGCGTCTCGGCTGTGCTCAAAAATCCTGATGTCCTGGAAGAGCTGAGGGCCCTGGAGGGCGCTGAGCAGGTCTGGGCTGCTCCTCTCCCTCAACCCGTTGCCTATGACGACGGTGACATCCTCTCCCTTGATATCCCTGGGCTGGAGCACCTCGAGGATGCTCGACAGCGCGGAGCTAGCAAGGGTCGGCTGCAATGTCCCGTCCAGGCCGACCACTATCTTCCTCCTGCGCCTCATTATCTCCTCGAGGCTGGGCGACCCTATGGGGTTCTGGAGGGACTCGGTGATGATCTGCCTTGGGCTTGCATCCATCTGGGTCTCCTTGGGCTCAACCATGCCTATGAGGTTCCGCAGGGGGACGCTCACGTGGACCTCTGTCCTGCCGTAGGGGAGCCAGCATTCGACCAAGGTTATCAGAATAGGTTAACTTTCAACCCGCTTATTTCACTTATCCTTCGATCTCTGCAGCGGGACACAGTACTGCTGCGCTACTTCAATGACTATGATCTAATCGTTGATGAGCTGGTCCTCGCAGCGCTTCACCAGGAGGTTGGCGACCCTGTTCACCTTCTCCTCCACCTCCTCCTGGGACTGGCCCCCCGCTGAGATCCAGAGCCTTATCCCAGACTCGCCGTAGGGCTTCACCATCGACTTGATGTAGACCCCCGGGATGTCCCTCATCACATCATCAATTATCGGGGCGAGGGTCGACTCGTCCCTCAGCGGCAGGTAAATGACGTCCTCGGCGAAGGCCCCCTCCACCTTGCTCTTCAGGAGCTGGAGGACCTGGTTGTCGAATATCCACATGAGCTCCCCCGGGACACCCGGGAGACAGATTATCTGGGCCCCTTCGATGTCGAGGAGCACCCCCGGCGCTCCGCCCACCCTGTTATCCAGAGGATTCGCCCCCTTCGGGAGTATCGCCATCTTGCGGCGGGGCTCGGTCATCTCGGCGCTGCCTATGACCCCCCTCTGATGGAGGTCGGTGTACTGGCGGGTGACGATCTCCAGTGCCTGATCGTTGATCCCCATTGGGAGATCGAATGCGTTCGCCACCCCCAGGAGGGTCTTGTCGTCGTGGGTCGGCCCCAGGCCCCCCGTGGTGAAGATGAGGTTGCATCCGTTGGAGATCAGCCTCCTCAGAGCCCTGCCTATCACTGGGATCTCGTCCCTCACAGTGGTCTTCTGGATGACGTGGAAGTTCAGGGCCTTCAGCTGGTTGATGATCCACTGGCTGTTGGTGTCGAGGACGAGGCCGTCGAGGATCTCGTTGCCGATCACAAGGATGCCGATATTCGTGGTCACGGGGCCACCTCTATATGAACGTTCATACCCCGCATAAAAATATACGTTCGGCACTCACAGAAGTCAGCAGTCATGTCCGTCTTAACAGGAAACGCTCAATTTTTCAAGAAATTGTGAAGCCTCATGGGGAAATTTTAAATGTAGAAAGGTTTGTTCAGTGAATGGTTTCTGGACGGTTGAGTATGTCCTGTACAGTGGTCGTTGATGGATTCTTCGGGGACGGCGGGAAGGGGAAGGTAGTCTCCTACCTGGCGGTCGCCGATCAGGTAGCCGTTTGCGCGAGGGGAGGCGTAGGCCCCAATGCGGGTCACACCGTCGTGGACGACGGCATCACGTTCAAGCTGAGGATGGTGCCCTGCGCCTTCGTGAACCACGAAGCCAGGCTCCTCATAGGGCCCGGCGTGGTGGTCAATCCCGAGATCGTCCTCAAGGAGATCAAGGAGCTGGGGATCGAGGACAGGATAGGAATCGACCCCCAGTGCGCCATAATCGAGCCTAAGCACATCGAGGCCGACGGGAAGGGGTACCTGAAGGAGAAGATCGGGACCACGGGCACGGGGACGGGGCCGTGCAACTCAGACCGAGCCATGAGGATTGCGAAGATGGCGAGGGCTGTCCCAGCGCTGAAGGATTACCTCGCGGACGTCCCCGCAGAGCTGAACGAGGCCCTCGACGACGGGAAGAACGTCCTCATCGAGGGGACCCAGGGGACCTACATCAGCCTCTACCACGGCACGTATCCCTACGTGACCTCCAACGACGTCTGCGCCTCGGCCACGTGCTCCGACGTGGGGATCGGCCCAACGAGGGTGGACGAGGTAATATTGGTGCTGAAGGCGTACGTCACCAGGGTGGGGGC
>CAYONH010000010.1:18097-21888 GCA_964405275.1 uncultured Candidatus Bathyarchaeia archaeon
GGGACGTTCACGGATGTCCCGAGGGCGGCCTGGGGGAAGTTGATCTCAGCCTCGTAGATTATGTCCCTCCCCCTCCTGATCAGGAAGGGATGGGGCTTCACCCTCACGTTCACGTAGAGGTCTCCCGCTGGGCCTCCGTGGGGTCCGTCCTCGCCCTGCCCCCTAAGAATCATCTGGGTCCCGTCCTCTATGCCCTGAGGGACCTTGACGTCGAGCCGGGTCCTCTTCTCCTCGAGGCCCTGGCCCTTGCAGACCCTGCATGGCACGTCTGGTATCTTGCCCCTGCCGCTGCACCTGTCACAGGGGGCCACGCGGATCATCTGCCCGAAGAGGGACTGCGTCCGTCTCTCCACTCTCCCTGTCCCGTTGCACGTTGGGCATCTGGCGACGTCCGTCCCCGGCTCCGCTCCGTCTCCGTTGCATCGGCTGCACTTCTTCAGCCTGTTGAGGCTCAGCTCGACCTCGGTGCCCGTCGCCACCTGCTCCAGGGACACCTCTATCCGGGTCTGCAGGTCGGAGCCCCGTCTGGGCCCCTGGCGGCCCTGCTGGAAGTTGAACCCGAAGCTCCCTCCGAAGATGCCGCCGAATATTCGGCTCAGGATGTCGTCGCCGAAGCCGAACTCGGTGAAGATGTCCCGGAAGTTGGCGCCCCTGAAGATGTCCTCGGCTGAGTACCGTCCGCTGATGCCGGCGTGGCCGAACCTGTCGTACTGCCCCTTCTTCTCCGGGTCGGAGAGGACGGCGTAGGCCTCCGAGACCTCCTTGAACTTCTCCTCGGCGTCGGGCTCCTTGTTCCTGTCGGGGTGGTACTGGAAGGCGAGCTTGCGGAAGGCCTTCTTTATGTCGTCCTGGGACGCACTGCGGTCGGTTCCTAGAACCTCGTAGTAGTCCCTCTTCTCCGCCAACAGGTGCACCCGGCCCAGTGTTCCCTCTTTGAATCGTACCACTATCTGAAAAGTGTTTACAAACGTACGAGTCTACGCTTGTGCAGCTGCCAGGTCGATGGGTCACTGGGCAGGTGCCTCGATCTTCTCGTAAAAGTACTCCAGCCTGGCCATTATTGTGGAGATGGTCTCGATGAGGGTGTCCAGCCTGTCCAGAAGGTTGTCGAGGTTCTTCTCGTGCTCCCTCAGCACGTTGATTATGAGGTCGATGGCTTCCAGTTGTCCTTTCTCCAACGCGTTTCTCCTCTGGTCAACCTTGAGCTGGGTGGAATGGCATTTGGGATTATTTTGGATGTAAAAATAAGTGTGCTGTCACTCTTAGAGAACAGAAATATGAAATGTTAGAATATGTGGGGGTAAGTCAGGCTATTCCTGTTTCTTATCCTCGTCGACGACCTTGTACTCGGCGTCCACCGTCTTCTTGGCCTGTTCGTCTCCCGGGGGTGGCGTCTGCTGGGGGCCTCCCTGGGCCTGCTGCTGTGCCTGTTGTTCAGCTGCCGCCTGCTGGTAGACGGAGGCGCCCGCCTCCTGGAGGACGTTCCTAAGGGCTTCCATCTTGGCGTTGATGTCGGCCGTGGTGCCGGAGTTGAGGGCCTCCTTAAGGTCATCAGTGCCCCTCTTGATGGACGACTTCTGGTCCTCGGTGAGCTTGTCCCCGATCTCGCTGACGGTCTTCTCGCTCGTGTAGATGAGGGAGTCCGCCATGTTCCGAGCCTCAGCCTCCTCCTTCGCTAACTTATCGGCCTCAGCGTATTGCTCAGCCTCGTTGACCATCCGGTCCTTCTCGGTCTGGCTGAGCTTCGTCGATGCGGTGATGGTGATACTCATCTCCTTGCCCGTGCCCATGTCCTTGGCCGTGACGTCGAGGACGCCGTCGGCGTTGATATCGAACGTGACCTCGATCTGGGGGACTCCCCTAGGAGCAGGCGGGACGCCCGTGAGGTCGAACCGGCCCAAGGCGATGTTGTCCTTGGCCATCGTCCTCTCCCCCTGGAGGACGTTGATTGTGACCGCCGTCTGGAAGTCCGCCGCCGTGCTGAAGGTCTTGGTCTGCTTCGTGGGGATGGTGGTGTTCCTGTCTATGACCCTGGTCATGACGCTGCCCAGGGTCTCGACCCCGAGGCTGAGGGGCGTGACGTCGAGGAGGACGATGTCGGAGATGTCACCGGCGAGGACTGCCCCCTGGATGGCGGCGCCCATCGCCACGCACTCCATGGGGTCGAGGCCCCTCTCGGGCTTCTTCCCCACGACCCCCTCTATGAACTGCTGGACCAGGGGCATCTTGGTCTGGCCCCCGAAGACTATGACCTTGTCTATCTTCTGCGCGGTCAGCTTGGCGTCCCTGATGGTCTGCAGGATGGGCCCCCTGATGCGCTCCACGATGGGGCGGGTGAGCTGCTCCAGCTTCGACCTCGTCAGGGGGACGTGGAGGTTCAGTGGCTCCCCGTCCTTCATTTCGATGTAGGGGAGGTTGATGTCCGTGTTCTGGACGGTCGAGAGCTCTATCTTCGCCTTCTCAGAGGCCTCCTTGATCCTCGCCATCGCCCTGATGTCGCTCCTGAGGTCGACGCCCGTCTCCCTCCTGAACTCCTCGATGACGTAGTCCATCACGGCCTTGTCCAGGTCGGTGCCCCCGGTCTGGGTGTCGCCGCTTGTGGAGAGTACCTCGAAGACCCCTCCGCCGAAGTCCATGACGGTGGTGTCGTTGGTGCCCCCGCCGAAGCTGAAGACTAGTATCTTCATCTCCTGGTCTGCCTTGTCGATACCGTATGCCAGGGCAGCGGCGGTGGGCTCGTTGACTATCCTGGTCACCTTTAGCCCCGCGATTTCCCCTGCGTCGATTGTGGCCTGCCTCTGGTTGTCGTTGAAGTGGGCGGGGACGGTGATGACCGCCTTGGCCACCTTCTCGCCGAGGTAGGTCTCGGCGTCCCTCAGTATCTTTTGGAGTATGTAGGCCGAGATCTGCTGGGGTGTGTACTCCTTGCCGTGGAGTGTGATCTTCCTGTTGGTGCCCATGAGGCGCTTGGCCTCTCTGACGGTTCCAGCGGCGTTGGTGACGGCCTGCCTCCTGGCTGGCTCGCCCACCAGGAGCTGTCCGTCTTCAGTGAATGCGACGACCGACGGGAACATCTTTCCGGCGACTGTTGGCCCCTCCGCGCTGGGGATGATCGTTGGTGTCCCCCCCATGACGACCGCCGCGGCGGAGTTTGTGGTCCCGAGGTCGATTCCCAGTATTTTCTCTTTCTTCTCTTCACTCATCTTTGTCTTCCTCTTTATCGTTATCCGAGCTCCGGTTCCTTGCCACCTTCACCATGCTGGCCCGCAGGACCCTAGAGTTGTACATGTAGCCCTTCCTGATCTCCTCGATCACGGCCCCGTCGTTATGGTCCTCAGTGTCCACCTCCAGGACGGCCTCGTGGTATCGGGGGTCGAAGGGCTCCCCCAGGGCGTCTATCGGTGTGACCCCCTCGGCCTTCATGACCTTCCCCAGCTTGCCCTTCACCATGTCGACTCCCTCGACGATTTTTCCCTCGCCCTCCTTGGAGGCCTCGATGGCCATCTCAAGCTCGTCGAGGATTGGGAGGAGCTGCATCAGGAGGCGCCCGTTGGCGCGGGAGATGGTGTCCTCTATGCGCTTCTGGGTCTGCTTCTGTAGGTTCTCAAGGTCTGCCTTGGCGTACTTCAGCTGGCTCAGGTACTTACCCGACCTCTTGGCCTCGTCCTCTAGGGAGGCCTCGAGTTCAGCCAACTTTTTCTGTAGATCTTTCAGTTTAGGCTTCGGAGACATGCTGAACCTCGTAGCTCGGTTGTCAACGACAAAGAAAGAGGCTGCGCTTTATTTCCTTT
>CAYONH010000011.1:0-1471 GCA_964405275.1 uncultured Candidatus Bathyarchaeia archaeon
TGTTGAGGTCCGCCTTCCCGGTGCGGTTGGAGACGAACGCGATCTCCTTCCCGTCCGGGGACCACGCGATGGAGTGCTCGTCGTAGTCGCCGAAGGTGAGCTGCATGGGGCGTTCCTCCCCCAGGGGGGAGACGACGAATATGTGCCTCCTCCTCATGTCTGAGTTGCCGGCGAATGCCTTGTACTGGAGGCGGGTGATTACCTTGACCTTGGCGTCCTTGTCGTAGGGCTCCAGCGTGGCGAGGAAGGCGATCATGGAGCCGTCGGGGGACCACTCTATGGTGTTCCCCACTGTGGAGACGCCGAGGCTGGCGTTGCTCACCTCGTACTCCCAGACCTTTCTCTTCCCCTTCCCGTCGGGGGCCATGACGGTGATGGCGCTCTTCCCCTCCTCCCCCCTCTCGACGAAGGCGATCATTCTGCCATCGGGGGACCATCGTGGCATGCTGCACTTACCGGTCTCCGTGAGCCTAACCGCCTCGCCACCTTTTGCAGGTACGGCGTAGATGTCGCTCTCTTTCTTGTTCTCCTCAAGCTTCGTTGAGCTGAGGAGGTAGGCCACAATCTCTCCCTCCGGGGAGACCTTAGCCTCCCTGATCGACCTGATCTCGGCGAGGTCATCCACGGTCAAGTTCCTTTTACATTTCCCAGACATATCGCATCAAGCCCAAGTTCACGTAATGTTTGTGGTTAGATACCGCGTTTATCTAAATAACATATGCAGTGGCTTCGGAAGTGTCCTTGCCTTCATTAGGGACGAGTGTTACGCAATAAACTGCGACAGCCCTAATGCTGATGGATATCCAAAAAAGATGTGGAAATATTAGTAAAAGGGTGTGTGTCCGCGTCTGCTTAGAGGTCTGGAGATGGTAATGTACCGTCTTTTAGGAAGAACTCCAGCTCCTCCTTGATCACGTCGACGGGCAGCTTGAACGTCGCGAACTCATGTGAGCCACCGTCATTGAGCTTCAGGGTCATCTTCGTCGTGCCCTCGCGAACCATGTCCTCGACGTTCTCATAGGGCACATCTAGGATGGCGGTGTGGGTCTTGCGTATGAACCCCTTGGACTCCACGAAGATGTACTTCTTCCTGGACATTATCAGGGCCCCATCGCTCCCGTCGAGCTTCCCATAGTATTTCTTAAGGATCTCGTCTCCAGACTCGAGCTTCGCCGAGGCTACGTCCTCAACCTTTGAAATATCGCCTCACCTCGACCGAGCATTACCTTAGTTATATCTATTAATTTTTTGGTTGAAGACTGTGAGAGGTCTATCCGGAGAATGGTATATTCGACATTGGGTTAGCCTCTGCTAACCTTCTGGGGGGCTGACATGACGATTGAATAACGCTGAAACACAGTTTCAAGGGTGTTTCCTACCAGTGAGATGACCGTTTAAAAAGCGAAAACCTTTATACGCCTTGACGGTTTCAGAGTCTACGCACTTCGAAATAAAGGCCGAATGTTAGGTG
>CAYONH010000011.1:1571-4569 GCA_964405275.1 uncultured Candidatus Bathyarchaeia archaeon
GAGAGGCTGCGGGGCAGGTACATCACCGTGGGCGAGATAGCCAAGAACATTGGCTGGAAGGTTTAATCATGTCATCTAAGAAAAAGGCGCTGCTGACCACCGGGAAGAGGAAGACCTCCAAGGCGAGGATAGTCATCACCGAGGGGAAGGGGCGCGTACGCGTCAACAACACGCCGATCCACCTCTACGAGCCCCAGATGGCGAGGGAGAAGATCATGGAGTCCCTCGTACTCGCCGGGGACGCCGCTGAGAACGTCGACATCAAGGCAAAAGTCTACGGCGGAGGCTACATGAGCCAGGCCGAGGCAGTCCGGATGGGGGTCGCCCAGGCCCTGGTCAAATGGACCCGGAGCAAGAAGCTCAGGGCCACCTACATAGACTACGACAGGACGATGCTCGCCGGCGACGCCCGAAGGAAGGAGGCCAAGAAGTTCGGCGGCCCAAGCGCTCGGGCAAAGAAGCAGAAGTCATACAGGTGACCGTCATGGTAAGGATGATCTCCCCCATCGTGAAGCGCGGCTCCAGAGTGAAGACAGGGAAAGGATTCTCCCTGGGAGAGCTGAAGGAGATAGAGCTAAACCCGGGGGAGGCCCGCCACCTCGGTGTGCCCGTCGACCAGAGGCGGAGCACGAGCTACCCGGAGAACGTCGAGAGCCTGAAGGGATGGGTGGCGGAGGCCCGCAAGGAGGGGTTCAGGACCCCGAAGGTCAAGCAATCCAGTAAGGGGCCCAAGGGAAGGGCCTTCAGAGGCCTCACGAGCTCGGGCAAGAAGATGCGAGCCCTAGGCAAGTAATCCTCGCACATCAGATTTTCAAGTGGAATACACGGGTTAATCGTTTTCATTGAGATGTCTCCACTCCTAGTGAAATCTGGGATGACCAGAAATTCAATAAAAAGGGTGTGGGTAGTTTACGACTTCAGCTTGTTGAGAGCCCTCTCCAGGCGGTCCAACGCCTCGTTGAGGATGCTCTCACTGGTAGCGACGCAGAAGCGGAGATGTCCCTCGCCGTTGGTGCCGAAGCCGGTTCCCGACGAGGGGCCTATCTTCCCCTCCTTGACGAGGTACTCCAGCAGGTCGTTGCTGGTCATCCCGTAGTCGAACTTGGGGAAGTGGAGGTACGTGCCCTCCAGCTTAGGATAGCTGACGCCGTCGATCTCGTCGAACCTCTTGTAGACGATGTCCCTGATCTTGTGGAGGTGCACCAGCATGTCCCTCCTCCACCAGTCGAGGGCGCTGCTCAGCATCACGGGGGCCGCGGCCTTCGACAGCGTCGAGGTGCCCCTCATGGCGCTCCTCGACTGGAGGCGTACGTCGTCCATCACCTCCTTGTTCGTCGAGCACATGTAGCCAACCTGGAGGCCGGCGACGCCGAAGGTCTTCGAGAAGCCCCAGCTGGTCATGGTGAGTGCCTCGATCTCGGGGTTGAGGGAGGCGATGCTTATGTGCTTCCTCCCGTCGAAGACGACATCCTCGTGGAGCTCGTCACAGAAGACCTCGATGTTCTTGTCCACAGCCACGTCAGCGACACCCTTCAGGTCCTCCTTAGTCATCACCCTGCCCGTGGGATTGTGGGGGTTGCAGACGAAGATGAGCTTCGTCTTCGGCGTGATCATCTCCTTGAGAGCGTCGATGTCGAACCTGTATCCGTCCTCGAAGTCCAGGTTCCAGACGAGCTGCTTGGTCTTCGTCGCGTTGGCGGCGCCGGAGAAGGGGCCGTACATGGGGTTCGTGACCACCACCTCGTCCCCGTCCTCCTTGCAGGCGTGCCTGATGGCGAGCCACATACCCGGGCTCACGCCCTGGGTGATGAGGATGTCCTCGTAGGTCGCGTCATACTTGTTCTTGGATGTGATCTTGTCGGCCATGGCCTCCCTTATCTCGACGTCGGTGTTGTAGAACAGGTCCTCCTCACGGACCGACTTAATCAGCGCATCCTTAATCTCATCGGCAACCGGGAAGTCCGGATCGGCCACGTACATCGGGATAACATCCGGGGGGTACCTTCGCCACTTGCTGCCGGGGGCCGCGAGACAGCCCTCGATCGTTCTCTCGTTGAATATGTCCACTTTTGACATGGATTGGTCAGCGAAATGTATGGTAAGCTTATAATAATGCTTTGCCTTGTCATCCCTAATTATCTCTGAAAATTCAATTTATACCACTATTTTCACAGCTTTTTTATAAAGATGGTGCGATGACTTTCCCGGTTCCCCGGGGGGCGTGTCCCCGTCATAACTTATTTAAGCCGTGCTGTTTCCTCAGATTCGCAACGGTGAATCAATTGTCAAGCCTATTCAGATCGAGGCTCTCAAAGGAGTTCGACGACAGGACCGCAAGGTTCCACACAAGCGTCGTCGAGGACCTACGAATGTTCGAGTACGACATCGAAGGGACAGAGGCCCACGACATAATGCTCCACGAGCAGGGCGTGATCCCGGCGGAGGCCCTCAGCGAGATACTGAACGCACTAGAGGAGATCAAGCAGGAGTGGCGGGACGGAAAACTTGAGATCGGCGCGGAGTACGAGGACGTCCACGAGTACATCGAGGGCCGCGTCATCGAGAAGATCGGCATCGAGGTCGGGGGCATGGTCCACACGGGCCGGAGCAGGAACGACCAGGTCATGGTGGACATGAAGATGGTCACCAGGGCGGAGCTCCTGGAGATCGCTGAGGCCCTAACCAAGTTAATAGAGACCCTCCTGAACCTCGCCAACGACCACATGGAGTCACACATGATACTCTACACCCACGGACAGCAGGCCCAGATCGGCACCTTCGCCCACTACCTCGTCAACTACGCCGACGCCCTCCTGAGGGACTACGAGAGGCTCAGGGCCTGCTACGAGAGGGTCAACATGAACCCCCTGGGCGCCGGCCCCATCGGCGGCACCAACATCAGGATCAACAGGCTGAGGACCAGCGAGCTCCTGGGCTTCGACAGGATCCAGGAGAACAGCATCGACGCCACCAGCGGCAGGGACTGGGCCGTGGAGAC
>CAYONH010000011.1:4669-13905 GCA_964405275.1 uncultured Candidatus Bathyarchaeia archaeon
GGATCCAGGAGAACAGCATCGACGCCACCAGCGGCAGGGACTGGGCCGTGGAGACCGCCTTCGTCTGCAGCTGCCTGCTGGGCAACTTAAGCAGGGCCGCGGCGGACCTGATACTCTGGCACACGAAGGAGTTCGGATACATCGAGCTCAGCGACGAGTACAGCTCCAGCAGCAGCATCATGCCCCAGAAGAAGAACCCCAGCACCATCGAGCTCATCAGGGGCAAGACCGGGGAGGTCTACGGGGCCCTCATCGAGCTCATGACCATGGTCAAGGGGGTTCCCACTGGCTACTATCAGGACCTCCAGCAGACCAAGGTCGCCCTCTGGCGCGCCCTCGACACCACAAGGACGAGCGTCGAGGTCTTCACGGGCGCCGTGGGCACCATGAAGGTCAACACCGACGCCATGTACGCAGCAGCAGAGAACAGCGCCATCGGAGCCCTAGAGATCGCCGAGAGGCTCATCGGGTCCGGGCTCAGCTTCCGGGAGGCCTACAAGGTGACGGCTGAGGTTGTGAAGGTCGCAGTTGACGGCGGGAAGACCCTGAAGGAGCTGACCAGGGACGACGTCGTGGCCAAGGTGAAGGAGGTCACGGGCAGGGACGTGGACGTGAGCGGCAGCATCATCGAGAAGGCGACCAACCCCAAGGAGGCCCTCGACGCGAAGAGGAGCCCCGGGAGTGCTCACCCGGGTGAGATGGGCAGGATGGTCGAGGAGAGGAAGGACGTCCTGGGCCGCCACGTCAAGGACCTCGACTTCCTGAAGATCAAGATAACCATCAGCAAGGACAACCTGAAGAACGCTCTGAACACCTACAGAAAACAGTAAAGGCGGGAATCCCTTCTTTTCCTATTTTATCCATTAATGATCTTTCTCTGCACAAATTAGTAGTTTTAACGGGTTTTCCACACCATTTCTCAAATCGTAGCATCGATAGAAATATATCTTAGACCCCTTTGATTAGGGGGAAAGGGAAGCATGATGATAATACTCCTATACTTTGACTGGGCTGGAAGCCGGAAGGACCTGAAGGATTGGAAGGACAAGATCATTCAGGCTTGTGAAGAGACGGGGGTCGAGTACAGAGGCATGTACGGCTCAATGAACGAGAAGTGGAACTACGTCGCCCTTTTCGGCGCCAAGTCCTACGACGAATTCATGACCATGTCAAGGAAGGTCCCCAAGAGGCCGCTGATGACACATTACATAACGAACCTCCTGCTTGAGGTCAACATCTAAACCTATTTACCACTCCTTTTCAAGAATAGGTCAACAGTTTAGATCATACTCCATTCTCACGAGGGGTTACTAGGTGAGACGTGCTCCCTCGTCGTCGATGTCCACGATCTGCACCTCATATCCTGGAGTGCTCTCACGCAGGACCTGAGCCACGGCCTCGACCTCCCCCCTCTCGACGACTGAGAAGGCCACCTCCCCGAACATCGCCATGGTGCAGGGCACGCCCGCCTCGGTAGCCCCGTCGAGAACCCGCCTCAGCCTAGGCGTGGTGATCCCCACGTGGTCGGTGAAGCTGCGCGACAGCTCCATGAACAGGTCGGGCCTGAAGTCCTCCCAGATACGGTCGACGTAACTGCCCCCAAGCTCGTTTATCCTCCTCCGGATGATGGGGTCCGAGAGAGCGCCGCTGGTGGCCATGGGTCCGAAGTGGAGGTAGGCCACGGAGAGTTCGTCGCTCCTGTCGTACTTGATGGACTCGCCTATCCCGGGCCCACCAGGCTTCACGAGGACGCCGAAGCCCCCAACGGTGGCAGCGAAGACGGTTCCAAGCCCCGTCTTGCACTCTATCTCGGTGATATGGGCCACCCTGGCAGCATCGATGTATGACAACCCAGTTCCCAGCGCTTCGTTCAATGCCAAGGCGAGGCTTATCGCGCCCCCTCCGCTTGAGCCGAACCCCGCCCCGAGGGGCGTCTCTATGATGTGCCTGATCTCGACGTCGTATGGCTGATCGGCCTTGTCGAGCATCTTCCGCAGTACGTTCTCCGACACCAAGGCGCCGTCGATGGGCTCACCGTTGAAGTAGATCCTGTAGCTGTTCTCGTCCGCCGGGCTGACCTTGACGTCTGTGTGGGTTCCCTGGGTTATGGACACCCCGGAGCCCCGGGAGCCCTTGAGCAGGGGGTCGTCGGGCTCGTCGCAGATCTGGAAGAATCCCGTGAGGTGACCTGGGGCGTATGCGGAGGCTTTCCTCAAGTTTGATCGCATATGAGCCATTGAACTCCGGGATAAGGGTTTTGCCGCTTTCAATGGAACGAGTGCTTGTCCGTGGGGAACCTGCCGTCCCGGACATCCTCGATGTATCTCCTCACGGCGTCCCCTATAACGTCGTTGAGATCCGCGTATTTCTTTGAGTGCTTGGGGCTGTAGCCCACGTCCATCCCGAGCATGTCGTTGACCACCAGCACCTGCCCGTCGCAGTGGACCCCTGCCCCGATGCCGATGGTTACGGCTTCCACCGCCTCGGTGACATGCCTCGCCAACTTCAGGGGGATGCACTCCAGGACGATGGAGAAGGCTCCAAGGTCGTCGAGCTCCTTGGCGTCGGCGAGGATGCGCTCGGCCTCGCTCCTCTTCTTCCCCCTGACCTTCATGACCTCAGCCGTCTGGGGCAGCAGTCCTAGGTGGCCCATCACGGGGATGCCCTCCGAGACGAGGGCCTTCACGGCCTCTGGTTTGTGCCCCTCGAGCTTGACGGAGTGGGCGCCCGCCTCCATGAGACTCCTCGCGTTTACGAGGGCGTCCTCCACAGTATCGTAGCTGTGGATGGGCATGTCACCTATGATGTGGGTGGACCCGGCACCGCGGGCGACTGCCTCGGTGTGCCTGATCATGTCATCCATGGTCACCTGCTTGGTGTCCTCATATCCGAGCACCACCATGCCTAGGCTGTCACCAACCAGGATCATGTCGATCCCGGCCTTTTCCATTACCTTCGCCGTCTGAGAGTCATAGGCCGTGAGTACGGTCACCTTCCTGACCCCCTTGAGGCTCCTTATCTCATCTGCTTCCATTCCTTTCCCTCCATGAAACTTATCAGGGCCGTGAGGACGTCGTTGACGGGCGTCGGCACCCCGTGATCCCGTCCGATCTCGCCCACCTTCCCGTTGAGGAAGCCTATCTCCGTCCTCCTCCCCTTCAATATGTCCTGACACATCGACGAGACGTTTGAGTACGAGGCCGCGGCTCTCGCTATCTCGTCCTCCAGGTCGCCCTCTAGGATGACTCCGACGCTCGCAGCCACCTCGACGCACTCGTCGACGATGCCCCTCCTGACCCCCCTCAGCCCCTCGACGGCTATCTCCGTGTTGGGCACCCTGAACAGCGCCGTGAGGGGGTTTATGACGCAGTTCATCGTGAGCTTCCTCCAGATTTCGACGTCCATGGTGTCGGAGAGCCTCGCCTCGAGGCCGCAGGAGTCGAAGAGCCTACCTATCCTGCCGCCGACCTCCGTGTTCGGGAGAACGGTCTCCCTCACGAGTTTGACCTCGATCCTCCCAGGCGCGAGGAACTCGACGCCCGTGGAGGCGAGCCCGCGGGCAACCTTCACCTCGGGGCCCACGAGTGCTTGAACAAGCTCCTCGTTCCCCAGGCCGTTCTGGAGCACCAGTATCGTTGCCCCGGGCTTCAGGAGCCCCCTGATCCCGTTCACGGCCTCCACGATGTCGTAGGCTTTCGTCGTCAGGACTATCAGGGAGTCGTCTGGGACCTGCCTCAGCTCCTTGGAGGCCTCCACGGGGAAGCTCCCCTCCACGGCCCCAGAGACCTCCAGGCCCCCCTCGTTGATGGCGTCAACGTGGCCCTTCCTGCCCACGAGGAGGACGTCGGCCCCTCTGGATATGGCTGAGCCGTAGTAGCTTCCTATTGCTCCCGCTCCGAGGACGATCACCTTCGCGAAATCGGAGCCGTCAGCTCTCATGGAATTCTATGTACACCCCTTTCTCCGAGAGCCCCTTCAGCCTGTTGAGCATCACCGTCATGGAGTCTGAGAGGGCGTCCCTGTTGCTGTAGGAGTCCACGATCTTCCGCAGCTCCTCCGTTTCCTCCCCTCTGAGCCTCTCGACCTCCGAGACGAGGAGGGGCATGGCCCGGACGACGTTGTCCACGATGGTCACAGTGGCGTACTGGGCCGTCCTGGACATGGGATTCAGGTCCACGGTGATGACGGTCTTCCCCATCCTCACGAGCCCCTCGGTCCTGTCCCCGTCCTCAAGGGGCACGAAGACGACGTCCGCCTTGAAGATGCCCTCTGGGTCCACCCGCCTGCGTTCACTGTAGATCTCGTCGATCCTGGCCGAGGCATCTTCCCCGACGCCGAGGACCTCCTCCGCGCCCGCCTCTCGGAGCACCTTCTCGATGGCCTCCTCCCTGCCGGGCAGCCTGTGGAAGATGTTCACCTCCAGCTTGGCGCCGGAGATGTTGGAGAGCTCCACGAACTCCTCCGGGCAGAGGGCAGCGACGTTCCCATTAACGGACAGGACGGCATGCTCCGCAAGGAGGAGGGTCGCAGCGGCGGCCGTTATAGCCCTCATCCCAGGAGCGGTCGTCTCCTCCCCGAGGATGTAGTCGAAGGCCTCTCCCCTGCCGTGGGCCAGGAGGCCCGCCAGTGCTGTGACGTTCTTCTCTACCCCGCGGGTCATCTTCTCCCTGAGCTTGATGGAATCGGCTCTAGGATGCTTCTCCTCGACGTGGCCCTCTCCGGTCAATGTCCCTCAACCTTCTGAACGGTCTAGACCTCTATCAGCGGAGGGGAGCGACACCTTGGCTATAAGTTTTGTTACAGGGGTCAGGAGGGGCCCAGGAGGGCCCTGAAGTCGATCTCCTCGCCTGGGTCGATGATGGGAGCTTTGACCTCGAAGAGGTCAGTGTACTTGAGCCCAGTGCCCGTGTTGAACAGGACCACTCTCTCGTCGGCGTCGACCTGCCCGTCAGCGATCATCCGCCTGAGGCCCGCAAGGGTGGCAGCACCCTCGGGGCAGGCAAAGAGCCCCTCGTTCCTGGCCAGCATACCGACGTTGTCCATAATCTCCTCGTCGCTGACGGCGAGTGCTGTACCCCCGCTCTCTCTGACGGCGTTCAAGATCAGGAAGTCTCCCAGGGCATGGGGAACCCTCAGGCCCGCTGCGAGCGTCTCCGCCCCCTCCCAGAACTCCGACTCGTCCTTTCCCTCTTTGAAGGCCTTGGGCAGGGGGGCGCAGCCCTCCGCTTGGACGGAGACCATCCGCGGCCGCTCGCTGCCTATCCATCCTAGCTCCTCCATCTCGTCGAAAACCTTCCACATGCCTATGATGCCCGTGCCTCCTCCGGTCGGGTAGATGATGACGTCGGGGAGCTCCCAGCCCATCTGCTCGGCGACCTCTAGCCCCATGGTCTTCTTCCCCTCGACCCTGTAGGGCTCCTTGAGGGTGGAGAGGGGGAACCAGCCCATCTCCTCGACGCCTTTGGCGACGATCTTCCCGCAGTCGCTGATGAGCCCCCTCACGAGGACCACCTTCGCCCCAACGGCCTGACTCTCCACCGCGTTCACCTTGGGGACGTCCACGGGCATGAAGACGTAGCTCTCCATCCCTGCCCTGGCTCCGTAGGCCGTCATCGCCCCCGCGGCATTACCCGCGGAGGGTAGGGCAAGCCTCTTGACCCCCAGCTCCTTGGCCTTTGAGACTGCCATGGAGAGGCCTCGAGCCTTGAATGTGCCCGTGGGGATGATCCCCTCGTCCTTGACCCACAGGTCCGGGACGCCGATCTTCGCCCCAAGCCTCCCCACATGCGTAAGCGGGGTCCATCCCTCACCCAAGGAGACGACGTTAGTCCTGCTCTTAACGGGTAAGAGCTCCCAGTACCTCCACATCGAAGCTTCTCTGCCGGCCAAGTCGCTCTTCGAAAGACTCTTTCCGAGGGCATCTAAATCATATCGTGCGAATAGGGGCTTGCCGCAAACATCGCAGACAGTCTGGATCTTGTTGGCGTCAAACCTTCTCCCGCATTTCGAACATTCCAGATGGGTGAAGTAACTCATGTCGAACAGCTCCGTCAGATATTCGTATCCCAGTTATTAACGTTGAGTCTTTTCGCTGAGGGAAATAATGATCCATGTATCCTCTTGACTACTTATTGATCTCGCCGCCGTGGAAGCGTAGCTGGTATACGTCAACTTCTTTGTGCCTGATTATCTCCGATCCATGGAACTCGCTGACAGTACCCACAATATTCATGACATAACTCCAGTCATCTCTCAACAACTTATCTGGACCCCTGAACGGCCTATCCAGCGTGACCAGACTCAAGGCCTCCATCAGGAAGTCGTATATCTCCTGGGATGCAGGAGCCTCGACCAGCGTCATACCGTGGTAATTCATCCCCCAGACGGGGACGTCCTCCTTGAAGACCACCTCCTCGCCGATGAAGGGGTTGAAGCCGAAGTACCTGTCCCGATACGACCACTCGTCTTCGTCGTAAACCAGTTCCATACATCCGTCATCTAGCACAGTAGGTGAGCCGCCACCTGCAGCGTATGTCGTCTTTTTAGCCCTTACCAGGAATTCAGTAATCTCCATGAACCGCCAGTTGGAGTGGAAGATATAAAACGGCTCCGGACGCCTCGAATCCAGAGTTAAGTGAAAAAGGTCTTTATCTGGAAAGTCTTTTCAATGCATACGTTGATCCTTTAATCATGGCGAAAAGTTTGGAGAAAGTGGGCGAGGTCTCCCACTACTTCACGAAGATAGGCGTCGCCGTGGTAGAGCTGACAGGAAAGATCAAGGTCGGGGACTCCATAGCCGTCAAGGGGATGACGACCAACTTCGAGCAGAAGGTAGAGTCCATGCAGGTCGAGGGCGAGAACATCGAGGAGGCAAACCCCGGCGACGACATCGGGATGAAGACGGCTGACCGCGTGAGGAAGGGGGACATCGTCTACCGCCTGGGCGAGTAGACGTAGGGCACATAGCAAGACTTTTATTCGGTTCCCCCATCTTCAATTTCCACTAGCCAGTCGGAGACTCGAAAATGGGGTATCGCTTTGTCAGACCCCCAGCGATGGGGGAGGCATGAATGGGGTATCGTTTTATTAGGCAGTAGGCCCCACGCACGAGACTATTCTGAAAATCCCGGATGGCTGAGCGAACTTCTACAGCAGTTATTCGGGATAGGGCATGTCACGTCGAGGTTTCGACGTTTATCGAGGAGGAAAAATGAAAAATGGTAGAGATGTCAGGCGCCAAGGCCTTCGTGAAGTCCCTTGAGCGAGAGAACGTAGACATAATGTTCGGCGTAAACGGGGGGGCGGTCCTCCCCATATGCGATGAGCTATACTACTCGGATGTGCGGTTCGTGCTTGCACGCCATGAGCAGGGGGCTTCCCACATGGCCGACGGCTACGCCCGCGCCAGCGGCAGGGTCGGGGTCTGCATGGCCACGTCCGGGCCCGGAGCAACAAACCTGGTTACAGGCATAGCCACCGCAAACATAGACTCGGCGCCGATCGTCGCCTTCACGGGGCAGGTGCCCGTGAGCATGATCGGCAGCGACGCATTCCAGGAGGTCGACATCATCGGCATAACCGCGTCCGCCGCCAAGTACAACATCCAGGTCCGGAGCCCGGGGGAGATCCCCCGCGCGGTCAAGTCCGCCTTCTACATCGCCTCGACTGGGCGCCAGGGCGCGGTCCTCGTGGATCTGCCCAAGGACTGCCTTGTAGAATCCGGGGAGATGGTGTTCCCAGACAAGGTCGAATTCAGGGGGTACACTCTGAACCCCCACCCGAACCCGAGGGAGATGGACTGGGCCGCCACGCTGCTGGCGAAGGCGAGGAGGCCTGTCATCCTAGCGGGCGGCGGGGTCATCGCCGCGGACGCGTCGGAGAACCTCATGCAGCTCGCGAGCCTGATGATGGCGCCCGTGGCGACCACGCTCATGGGGAAGGGCTCGATACCCAACGACCATCCCCTCTGCTCGGGGCTCTGCGGGATGCACGGGACGGGAGCCTCGAACATGCTGATGTCGGAGGCCGATGTAATCTTGGTAGTCGGGGCGAGGATGTCAGACAGGACCACAGCCAAGCTCGACGAGTTCAACAGAGAGGCAAAGGTGATCCACATCGACATCGACCGCAGCGAGATCGACAAGAACGTGGAGACCGTCACGAGGGTAGTCGGCGACGCCAAGCTGGCCCTCCAGGGCATCACGGAGAGGTTGAGCCGGGCGCTGCAGACCTCCTCCAAGAACGAGGAGTGGATGAAGAGGATGGAGCACTTCAGGAAGCAGTACGAGGTCCCCGAGTACCCCTCGAATCCCCACCTGAGGGCCACGAAGGTGGTGAAGGCCCTGAGGGGGGCTCTCCCCAGGGACGCGCTGGTCACCACGGAGGTGGGCCAGAACCAGATGTGGGCGGCCCTCTACTTCGACGTCTACGGCCCCAGGACATTCTTCAGCTCGGGGGGCCTGGGCACCATGGGGTGGGGCTTCCCCGCGGCCATCGGCGTGAAGGCGGCCCGACCCGAGGTACCCGTCGTTGACATCGCCGGAGACGGCAGCTTCGGCATGACCGAGAACAACCTCGCCACATGTGTCGAGGACGACCTCCCCGTCATAGTGGTGGTTCTCAACAACAGGATACTGGGCATGGTCGCTCAGTGGCAGAGGCTCTTCTACGGTCACAGGTACAAGGCCGTGGAGCTGGGCACCACCCCCGACTTCGTCAAGCTCGCAGAGGCCTACGGAGCGGTGGGGGTGAGGCCGACGACGATACCCGACTTCGAGGAGGCCGTGAGGCAGGCCGTTAAGGACAACGCGACGACGGTCATCGACGTGTCAATAGACCCTGAGGAGAACGTCTTCCCCATGGTCCCCGCGGGCATGGGCTTGACGGACATAATCTTGGAGGCGGGACCCTCAGAGAAAGCCCCGCCCCCGGAGAGCAGGGAAAAGAGGGAGATGATCGTGGAGGCAGTAAGATGACTATAACAACTATAGCCTTCCTGGTGGAGAACAAGCCCGGGGTGCTCTTCAACGTCGCCAACATGTTCCGTCGCAGAGCCTTCAACATCGACAGCATCTCGGTAGGAGCCCTCGTGGAGCCCGATCTGGCCCGGATGACTGTGGTCGTCGACGCCGACGCCAAGATCCTCAACCAGATAGTGGAGCAGCTCTCTAAGATGGTGGACGTAGTCAACGTGAAGCGCCTCGACCCGGTGCGCACCATGATGCGGGAGATGCTCC
>CAYONH010000011.1:14005-21812 GCA_964405275.1 uncultured Candidatus Bathyarchaeia archaeon
GTAGTCAACGTGAAGCGCCTCGACCCGGTGCGCACCATGATGCGGGAGATGCTCCTCATCAAGGTGGAGTCGAGCGACCCCATGGCCCGGGAGGAGGCACTCAGGCACGTGAACACCTACCACGGCCTCATCCTCCACATCGAGCCCGAGACCCTCATAGCGGAGGTCACCGGGAGGCCCGAGACCATCGACGAGTTTATAGACCTGATGAGTCCGATAGGCATCGTGGAGATCTCCCGGACCGGGGTCACGGCCCTGGAGAAGGGGAGGCTCAAGCTGTAGGAGGATTCGAGAGATGAAGGTATATCACGACGATGACATAGACGGATCGATCTTGGACGGGAAGAAGGTCGCCGTCATCGGATACGGCAGCCAGGGCAGGGCCCAGGCGTTGAACATGAAGGAGTCGGGGATCGACGTGGTCGTCGGCCTGAGGCTAGGGAAGTCATGGAACAGGGCCATGGAGGACGGCCAAAACGTGATGACGGTCATCGAGGCCGCGCAGGCCGCGGACGTCGTCCTGATGCTCATCCCGGACATGGTGCAGAAGGCGGTCTATAACGAGGAGATCGCCCTCGCCATGGGCCCCGGGAAGGCCCTCCAGTTCGCCCACGGGTTCAACATCCACTTCAAGCAGATAGAGCCATCGGAGGACGTAGACGTCATCATGGTGGCCCCCAAGAGCCCAGGGCCCGAGCTGCGCCGCCAGTACGAGGCCGGCTTCGGGGTCCCGGCGCTGGTAGCCGTTGAGCAGGACGCGTCGGGCCACGCCCTGGAGAAGGCCCTCGCAGTCGCGAAGGCCCTCGGCTCAGGCAAGGCGGGGGTCATCGAGACGACCTTCAAGGACGAGACCGAGAGTGACCTCTTCGGGGAGCAATCGGTTCTCTGTGGGGGCGTCGACCAGCTCATCAGGAGGGGCTTCAAGGTCCTCACCGACGCTGGCTATCCGCCGGAGCTCGCGTATTTCGAGGTCTGCAACGAGCTGAAGCTCATCGTCGACCTCATCTACAAGTCGGGTATCAGCGGCATGTACAGGGCGGTCTCGGACACCGCCAAGTACGGCGGGATGGCCATCGGGCCCATGATCATCGACGACCACGTCGAGGACAACATGAGGAAGGCCCTCTACTCCATCCAGGACGGGAGCTTTGCCCGCCAGTGGATCGAGGAGGCCGAGGCGGGACTTGAGGAGTTCGACAGGCTCATGCTGGAGTGCGAAAGCCTGGAGGTCGAGAAGGTCGGCAAAGAGGTCCGGAGAATGTCCGGCCTCGAAGAGTAACCGCAGAAACTACCCCCTTCTTTTACGTTTTTCGTAATCTGTGCATACCGTTTTATAATGTCCGCTGTTACTCCTTCCCCAATGGTCGATAAGGTCGACGAGAAGATCATAGAGATCCTCAAGGAGAACGCCAGAGCCACATACACGGACATCGGGAGAGCCCTAAACATCTCCGAGGGTACCGTGAGGAACAGGATCCAGGCCCTCACCGACTCCGGGGTGATCAAGAGGTTCACCGTCGATATCTCCCTGGGCGTCGGTGTGCGTGCCCTCATCATGATCTCCGTTGACCCCCAGAAGCCGACTCTGGAGATCTCGGACAAGGTGCTGAGCCTCCCGGGCGTCGAGAAGATCTATGAGGTCACAGGGGAGTACGACGTCGTGACTGTGGTCTCCTCCTCAACCATAGAGAATCTGAACCGTACTATCGAGGAGATCAGGGTCATCGACGGTGTCGTCAAGACCAACACGGTCATTGTGCTGAGGACGGTCTAACCGATCTCCGTTGATGCTTGAAAGGCAAGCTCAATCCCTACCTAGAAAATGATATTAGGGTAGTTTGTCCGCGATTTGACGGAGCCAAGGGGGTCTCACTCTCTTGTTTCCAGTAGTTGAGGGCTATGTACAAGATCGCTGTGGTACCCGGAGATGGGATAGGGAACGAGGTCGTGCCCGCGGCCCTGAAGGTGTTGGAGTCCACGGGCATTGCATTCGACTTCCAACGCGTTGATGTGGGATTGGAGGTCTACAGGAAGACCGGCGTCGCCGTCCCAGACGAGGCCATCGAGGCGATCAAGGAGAACGACGCCTGCCTCTTCGGGGCCACGACGACCCCCGTGGGTGGAGGGGACTACAAGAGCGCCACGCTTACCCTGCGGAGGGCCCTCAACGTCTACGCGAACGTGAGGCCCGCCAGGAGCTACCCCGTGGAGGGGACGAGGCAGGGCGTCGACCTCATAGTGCTGAGGGAGAACACTGAGGGGCTCTACAGCGGCATCGAGTTCGAGTCCGAGGGGGCCGCATACACCCTGAGGGTCATCACGAGGAAGGCCTCCGAGCGTATAGCCCGCTTCGGATATGAGCTGGCCCGGAAGAGGAGGGGGAAGGTGACCGTCGTCACCAAGGCGAACATCATGAGGAAGACCGGCGGCCTCTTCAGGGAGACGGCCCTCGGGGTGGCCGAGGAGTACCCTGACGTGGAGGTCAACGAGCTTCTGATAGACGTCGCGGCCATGCGGCTCGTGATGAGCCCCGAGGCCTTCGACGTGATTGTAGCCCCGAACCTGTTCGGGGACATCCTCTCCGACGAGGCCGCCGGCCTGATTGGTGGGCTCGGGATGGCCCCCAGCGCCAACGTCGGGGACGACTACGGCCTATTCGAGCCGGTCCACGGCTCCGCCCCTGACATAGCCGGGATGGGAATTTCCAACCCGATTGCCGCTATCCTTTCGGCGAAGATGATGTTGGACTACATTGGAGAAGACGTCTGGGCAGGGATGATAGAGGAGGCGGTGGTCTCCGTGCTCAGGGATGGAGGCCATCTGACGCCAGATCTCGGCGGTTCCTCTTCGACGGATGAGCTAGCGGAGGCGATCGTGGAGGCCATGGCCCAAAAGGCATCGTAAGGGAACAGTTTATTTTCCAGTGAAAACATTCCAGAGGGATACTCAATGTGCCAGCTAGCCGCGTACATCGGGGACAGGCCCATCGCGAGCCTGTTGCTTAGGGCGATCGAGCACCAGGAGGCCTACGTCGCAGGATACGCCACGGGTCTCGGAGTCATAGACGACGGATCTCTCAAGGTGGAGAAGGATGTCGGCCACGTGAGGAAGGTCATCAGCACCACGGGGATCTCCAAGTTGAAGGGAACCACCGGCATCTCCCACTCGAGGCACACCGGGAAGGCCAGGGACGACCCACGGCACAACACCAAGGAGAAGGGGCACCCCTTCGTCGATGAGACGGGGACCCTGGCGTTGATGCACAACGGTACCCTCTACAACTACAGGGAGCTCTGGGAGGACCTGAGGAATCGGCATGAGTTCACATCATACTCAGAGGATGTCGACGACATCACCGACAGCGAGGTCGCGGTGCACATCCTCAGGGAGGCCCTGGACGCGGGGGAGTCCATGGAGGAGGCCCTCAGGTTCCTGGCGAAGGCCGTGAAGGGCGAGTTCCTGTTCGGCGTGATATCGGCGGAGCATCCCGAGACGGTCTGGATAGCCAACTGGGCTCAGCCGTGTGTCGTGGCCCTCAACGACGACGAGGCCATGTTCGTCAGCAGCCCCATCGGCTTCTACGACGTGAGGGAGGAGTTCGACAGGGTGTTCACGCCCCCCTGGAACTCGATAATAAAGCTGACCCGGGGGAGGGTGGAGATCTCGACGATGGATCCGAGCAGGAGGGTCCCCCGTCTGAACCAGGACGACAACGTCCTGGCCCGGAGCATCCTGGCTGCACTTGAGAGGCGCGGGAAGATGGAGATCCGGAACCTGAGTAGGGCCCTGATCCCCGATGGCAGGGCGGCCGCCTACGGCGTCTCAGCCGACACGTTCTCCAAGTATTACAGGGAGGAGCACGTCAGGCCCAACAACGACTACTTCGGGGTCCTAGACATGCTGGTCCGGGACGGGATGATCTTGGAGGAGATCTCCCTCGTCGAGGAGGCGGGAGTGCCGGACATACCCAAGTTCTTCTACTCCCTACCCTGACGTTTTAAGGATAGGTTTAAATATTTAGGCACACCTAAACTCTGATAACGTTGAGCGGGAACAGCGTAGAGGAGTACCTGGAGGCCATCTACTCCTTCAACGAGAAGGGTCGGCTGGCGAAGAACTCGGAGCTAGCCAAGAGGCTGAAGGTGGCGCCCCCCAGCGTCACCCAGATGGTCCAAAAGCTTGCCGATGAAGGCCTGGTGGAGTACGAGCCCTACAGGGGGGCCTTCCTGACCGGGAAGGGGACGGCTCTCGCCCAGAATGTTGTCCGCAAGCACCGTCTGCTGGAGAGGTTCCTCCACGACGTTCTGGGGATTGGCCTCAACAAGGTTCACGAGGAGGCCTGCAGGATGGAGCACGGTCTCTCAGACGAGGCCGCGGCCGCCCTCTGCAAGGTCATGGACGCCCCGGAGTCCTGCCCTGATGACGGCATGGAGATCCCGCCTTGCCCCCTCGATGTGGATGACTGCGACGAGTGTGAGGCCGCGAGGGTCAACTTTGAGTCCATGCTCCTCACTCAGCTATCTCATCTAAAGCCGGGGGAGGAGGGGAATGTAGCCTTCATCAGGGGCGGGAGCAAAGCCTGCCAGAGGCTCCTAGACATGGGGCTTACAAAGGGAACAAAGGTGAAGGTCCTAAAGGCGGCGCCGTTCAACGGTCCCGTCGAGGTCTCGGTGAGGGGCACCTCCCTTGCATTGGGCAGAGGTCTCGCAGGCCGCGTCTTCGTCCAGATGAACGACGGAAACCACCTCAAGGACCGTCCCCACCCCCACGGCCCCCATCACTAATAGGCAATGCATACGGGGGGAAGTTCTATGTTTCAAAGGCACCGGCGTGGCCGTCACGGAGGGAGAAGCTCCAGGCACACGATTCATGGGAAGCCCATCACCATAGCCCTGGCTGGGAACGCGAACGTGGGCAAGAGCGTCATCTTCAACGAGCTCACGGGTCTCCACCAGCACGTGGGCAACTGGCCCGGGAAGACCGTGGAGAGAGCCGAGGGGACCCTGGTCTTCGGAGATTACATGGTTGACGTCATCGACCTCCCTGGCATCTACAGCCTCTCCACCTACTCCATCGAGGAGCTGGTGAGCCGGGAGTATATCGCTGTTGAGCACCCTGACATCCTCGTGAACGTCCTCGACGCCTCCGCACTGGAGAGGAACCTCTTCCTCACGATCCAGCTCCTGGAGCTGGAGCCCCACATGATAGTTGCCCTCAACCAGGTGGACATGGCCGAGGCAAAGGGGATCGAGATAGACCCCCGGAGGCTCGAGGAACTGCTCGGTGTCCCCGTTGTGCCCACGGTGGCCGTCAAGGGCCTCGGCCTCCAGGAGCTCATGGAGCAGGTCGTCGAGACAGTCGAGCGCGATGACCCCACCTCGAGCCCCCTCTTCTTCGGCCCGGAGGTCGAGGGGGTGATAGAGGGCCTTATGGGGGAGCTGGAGGGCGTGGAGAGCCCCTACCCAAGGCACTGGCTCGCCATCAAGCTCATCGAAGGCGACGAGGAGACGGTGAAAGTCGTCTACTCCAGAAACCCGGAGGTCCAGGCGGCTGTCGAGAGGGCTATAGGAGACATAGAGGAGGCCCACGGCCACGACGTGCAGAGTGTCCTCGCATCGGAGAGGTACGCGATCGCCAGCAGGACGGCCGCCGAGGTCTCGACCGTAAGAACCCCCAGGAGGACCCTCAAGGACCGGCTGGAGGACGTCACGACCCACTCCGTCATCGGCTACGCGATTTTGGTGGCCGTGGTCCTGGGCACTTTCTTCTCGATATTTAACCTCGGAGACTACGTCTCCGGCGTCCTCGGCTCCTTCTTCGACGGCCTCAAGGCGGCCTACTTTGGGGCCCTGGGAGAGGGGTGGCTGGTGACCTTCGTTTGGGATGGCTTCATCGACGGGGTTCTGGGAGGCATAGGCATCGCCCTGCCCTACATCGTGCCCTTCTACATCGTGCTTTCTCTGCTGGAGGACTCTGGATATCTGGCAAGGATAGCGTTCCTGATGGACTCTGCGATGCACCAGATAGGTCTCCACGGGAAGGCCTTTATCCCCCTCATGCTGGGCTTCGGATGCAACGTCCCGGCCTGCCTGGGCTGCAGGATCATGGAGACGGAGAGGGAGAGACTCATCTGCGCCTTCGTAGCGAGCCTAGTTCCATGTGCAGCTAGAAGCATAGTCATAATGGGGCTGGTCGCCGAGTACGTCGGATTCCGGTGGGCTCTACTCCTCTATGTAATTGACTTCGCCCTAATCTTCATCCTGGGGAGGGTCGCCTTCAAGGCTGTGCCCGGTGAGCCCATGGGCTTGATAATGGAGATGCCCTCCTACAGGTGGCCTACGGCTCATGTCACGTTCAAGAGGTCCTGGGACCGGATGGAGCACTTCGTCCGAGAGGCCCTCCCCCTCATGGTCGCGGGGAACATGGTCATCGTCCTCGCCAACATGGTTGGGCTGCTGGATCACGTCCAGCGGGCGATGAGCCCTGTGACCGTGGGATGGCTGGGCCTCCCGGCGGCGGCTGGCGTGGTGCTCATATTCGGGGTGCTCAGGAAGGAGCTGACCCTGATACTCCTGGCCTCCCTCATGGGGACGAGCGACTTCTCGATGATAATGACGCCCATCCAGATGTTCGTCTTCGCCTTCGTGGTTATGATCTACGTCCCATGCATCTCCACGATAGCGGTGCTCGTGAAGGAGTTCGGTCTCAAGAGGGCGTGGATAATCACGGTCTCAGAGATCCTGCTGGCGGTCGTCCTCGGAGGCGTCATCTACAGGGTCATGCCCTTCTTAGGCCTTTGATGTTAAACGAGCTGGCTACTAACCTTGGTTTCCCGCTCTGTGGCCCTCATCAGCTCCAGTAGAACTCGGGGAACATCCCGGCGTAGAAGCCGAAATGGATGATCATGAAGAGGAAGCCCAAGCCTGCCAGTGCGAAGAATCTTCTCCTGTTCGATTTTGCGTACCTGTATGCCAGGACTCCGACACAGAAGACGTAGAGGTCGTTGAAGGCCAGGTAGATTAGCAGGGTCGATCCCGCCCCGTTCTTCACGAGGTGCTCGGCGTCGTTCACGTAGGGTATGACTGCTCCGATGACACCGAAGATGAGGAGGCCGACCGCCTGGAGCCCCACGCTTTCCTTCCTCTTCCCATGGTCGTATATCCTGAAGGTCAGGTAGAGGCCCAGTGCGGCCAAGGAACCGTTGGCAGCGTGCCCCCAGATGGTGAAGCCCGGCGGCACATAGGGGCCGTAAGGCTGGAAGTTGAACCCGTATGCAATGGAGAGCAGCCTGTCCAGGATCATGAAGGAGAAGTAGAACAGCCCGATCACCAGGACGACGGATACAGCCCGTTCTCCGGAGGATCGTGCCATGCCCTGATTCAGGCTGAGGCGGTTTAAATGGTTTCAGAGTCCAGGATCAATTGGCGTCCGGATGCCTCTCCCTTCGCATCCTCTCCGTGTAGGCCTCTGACTGTCCTTTGGGGATGCTCAGGGACTCCCACTCCTCGCCCCTTAGGTGCTTGGCGAGGAAGATTATCTGGCCTACGTGCTGGGCGTAGTGGACCAGCTGGCGGTTCAATGACTCGATCAGAGTGTACTCCATCCAGCGGACGACGACCCTCCTCTCCAGGTCAGCCTCGGTGAAGCCGGTCACGGCGTCGAGTAGAACGCTCCAACCCTCCTCCCAGAGCCTGAAGATGCCGTCCCTGGTGTCCTCCCCTGCCTCGAACTCCCCCTCCCTGTCCCGCACGGGCTTCTCCTCGTCGGGGGCGAAGGGGTAGGTCCAGTTGTGGATCATGTTCCCTGC